>JAYSPO010001423.1:0-7182 GCA_043722015.1 Candidatus Kuenenia sp.
ACCGAAGACGTTCAGGTGATCGCGGAGCGAGCTGTCAAAGCCCTGACGATAGAACTGGATAGAGATCGCTCGAATGCTGAGACTCGAACGTCTCTGGTGGAAGCGCTCGTGCTTGTCGAAAAAGATACAGAGGCTCGCGAGATTCTGGTATCAGGACTGGCACAGAAAGATGATCCGTTACTCAGAACAGCTCTCAGCGATTTTGATCTGTTCCTGGTCGATCGCCGACTGGCTGCTTCTCCGCTCAATCGTGATGCGTCAACCCCTGTCGTGATCCAGGCTCTGGAGCGTGATCCAGGCAATCTGAATGCTGTCCAGCGTTTGCTGCAGTTGCGCAACATGGGAATTGAAGTTTCGCCTGAGTCGATCCGGACAACTCTGGATCACTGGCAGAAAACAGTGGCTGCGAAGCCGGAAGATATTGGCTCTCGAGTCGTGTTGAGCCAGTTGCTGTTCGTGGTTGGTGATTTCCTGGGAGCGGCCGAAGCACTTCGTCCGACAATCGGCCAACGCCCGGAATTTCGTCTTTCATTTGCAGACATGCTGACGAAAAGTGGTCATTCCGACGAGGCCCGGTCTTTGCTGGAAGCTGTGTTCCAGGAGTGCCGCAGCAAGCTTGAGGAAAACCCGGACGACACGGCAGCTGCGGCACGCATGGCAACAGCTCAGCTGGCTCTCGGACAGGCTGACGAGGCAAAGAATCTGCTCGCCAGGTTTGCCGAGGATCCCACAAAGTACCGCATCCCGGCAGACCCGGCACTTGCCGCGCTATATGGCCAGGCGTGTATCGCATGCTTCGACAAACTGACCGGCTATGTGAGCGCCCCACGTAAGATAACCGAGACGGTGTTCTCGGAAACTTTCAGAGGTCTCGAACCTGTTGTGCTGCTGGAGCTTTTGCAGGACGCGGCTGGCTGCAGTGCCACAGCGAATCAGGCGGTAGATCGCATTGCCAGGCTCAGTCTGTCGTCGCATCCAGCAGCCTCGGGAGCTGAAGACATGGTGCGTCAACTGCGTCTCGAGGGCACGCAAGGGGCGCAGGTCCTGAATGTGCTCGGAATGTACGCCCTGGTGATGCAGCGTTTTGACAAAGCAAGATCCTGGCTGGAGCAGGCAAACGCACAGGCTCGCGGGAAAGACCCGATGATTCTCAACAATCTTGCGACGGCGATTGTGCGGGGTGGCGGGAACGACAACGATCGAGCCCTTCAGTTGGCCAACGAAACACTGGTCATTTTACCGGATCACCCGGATGCGCTCTCTACACGAGGTGAGATCTACGTGGCACTGGGACGCTGGCAGGATGCCGTCGCCGACCTCACGGAGTCTTTGAAACTCCGTAGTCAGAGTGCCGAACTGCATCGACTTCTGGAGAAGGCCTACACAGGCCTGCCTGATCTTCAGATGGCCGAAGAACATCGACAGCGTGCGGCCGAACTGGAAGCCGCACAGGTCTCTCACTGATTCGGTCGTGAGACTATTTCCCTTTTTCCAGCCGTCCCAGCATTCTCAACAGGCCATCCAGAATGGTCATCGGATGAGGCGGGCAACCTGGGATAAAGAGATCGATCGGGACGATTGATCCGCAGCCGTTGTGGACTTCGGGGTTGTTCATAAACGGCCCGCCGCTGATCGCACAGGCTCCCACGGCAATGACAAACCTGGGAGCGGGAATGGCCGCGAATGTATCGAGCAGTGCACTGCGCATGTTCTCGGTGACCGGGCCGGTGACGACGATACCATCCGCGTGTCGGGGTGAAGCGACGAACTGAATCCCGAAGCGACCGAGATCAAAGACGACGGTACTGAGCACGTTCAGATCGGCTTCACAGGCATTGCATCCACCCGCGCTCACCTGTCGGAGTTTCAGGGAGCGACCAAAGATGCGCAGCGATTTTTCATCGAGTGCCTTCGCCCGTTCGAACATCTGCCCTTCAAGCACGAGATCATTACGGGTACTTGTAGCCAGCCGGTATTCCTGTGAGTAGTGTATGGCATCCTCGGGACAGGCTTCCATGCAATCGGTACAGAACAGGCAACGACCAAGGTCGAGTCGAAGACCTTTATCGCCGAAGCTGATCGCATCCGTCGGGCAGGCGTCGGCACACTCACGGCAACCCTGAGGACACTTCGCGGAATCCACGACGGGCAAGCCCCGCAGGCGATCCGGCAGAGTCGGTTCCTCCGCCGGGTATGCACTCGTGCGGTGACCTTGCTGCAGTCGGGCCATGATGACATCGAACATGATTTGTCCTTAAAGGTCGTGACCACAATACGACAGATTGAAACTCTTGTTGCACAGAGGAAAGTCTGAGATCTGCTGATCGCGGAGAGACATTGCCAGTCCGGTCCAGTTGTGAAACGACGGATCGACGATCTTGTAGCGTGAAAATATTCCCTGACCATCCGTCAAAGCCACATGGCAGATTTCACCACGCCAGCCTTCGACGAGTGATACCGCAATGTGATCAGGGCTGAGCGTTCCGACATCGGAGCGAATTGGACCGTCTGAAACCGCGGTGAGCTGTTCCTGAATGAATGCCACGGAACTTTGAATCTCCAGCCAGCGGACGTAGGCACGGGCAAACACATCGCCGTTCTTCCATGTCGAAATCGGAATTTTCGCACTGCGAAAGATCCCGGCCGGGAAATCCTGCCGCACGTCGCACTCAAGTCCGCATGCCCGTGCTGCAGGACCGACGAGGCCCAATGCAATGGCGGTTTCCTGAGTGACCGTGCCTGTGCCGTCAAAGCGAGCCTGCACCGACGACGCATTAAAGAGCAGGTTCACCGCGTTGGTCACATCGTCGAGCGCGGACTGCAGTCGTTCCTGAGCCTGATGGATGCGCGTCGAATCCAGATCAAACCGAACTCCACCCGGACGCAACAGGCTGCGACCGAAGCGGTTGCCACCTAACAACGCCGTCAGATTCAGGAAGTCACCACGCAATCGACCGCAATACGATGCCGTCGGGAGAAATCCGACATCACCCGAAAGTGCTCCGAGGTCACCGGTATGGTTGGCCAGTCGTTCCAGTTCGAGGGCGATGCCACGCAGCACGTCGGCTCGATGGGGCACCTGACATCCCGACAAAGCCTCGAGCAACTGGCAGTATGCGGTTCCATGTCCGATCGACGTGTCACCCGCTACTGTTTCGAGCGTATGGATCGTGCGTTTGTCCGGACCACCTATCAGCGTTCGTTCGGCGCCACGGTGTTGATAACCGAGCGATATTTCGAGATGA
The DNA here is from genome assembly GCA_043722015.1 of Candidatus Kuenenia sp. Taxonomy (GTDB): domain Bacteria; phylum Planctomycetota; class Planctomycetia; order Planctomycetales; family Planctomycetaceae; genus SXXK01. The sequence goes on from JAYSPO010001423.1 coordinate 3,246, forward strand.
AAAACCTGCTCGCCATAGCACTGAAAGCGAAAGTGCCCTGGTTCGATCACTCCGGCATGGACCGGGCCTACGGCGACCTCATGAATTTCCTCACCTTCGACACGGTAGAAATCCATGACTCCGATCACAGGCGCTTCACCGGGCTCTCGGCCCCATGCGTCATGGCCAGGCCGATATGAACTATGAAATCGAACAGGCTTGAACCACGGATGTCCGTCAGGATGAACACCATATTGCTCGGCAATCTCACGCTCGAAAAAATGCGCCTGTGGACAATCGAGCGTCAGTGATTCGAAGCTGCTGGGTTCCAGTCGCGATTTTGCAACTCGCAATGTCGCATCGGAACTGTTGGTCAGCACAACATAAAGTTCCACGTTGTCCGACGAAGAAGCCACATCGCCAAAGAACGCAGCGATGCGCTGACCGTTGGCGACCGCCTCCACGATGTCACGCCGAAAGTCTGCAAAGGATCGCAGAGGAATTTGTGCCAGCGGCATCGACTGTGCGTTGTGCAGGACAGCAAACGGGAGTTTGTTGCTCATCGCCGTACCTCCAGAAACGCGGCCGCATCGCGGAGGAGTGCTTCGAGGGGCGGAGGAATATAGAGTCCCATCATCAGCACCAGCGCCATAAAAATCAGGATCGGAAGACAAGTACCGATTGTATCGTGAAAACCATTCGTTGCCGGCTGTTCAGGCGGCTCACCCTGGACCACGGCCAGAACAGTGGCACCCATGCCGACGAAGACAGTACACAGAAACAGCAGAAACAACCCTCCGGCAATAAACTGACCGCTGCCGAAAGCAGCACTGACGATGGTGAATTCACTCACAAAAGGCCCGAAGGGCGGTGCCCCTGTGATCGCCAGGAAACCGACGAGAAACAGCGTGCCTGAAATCGGCAGTCTCTGCATCGCACCACGCACGTCATCTGTGTATTTGCTGCCGTACGCGCGATGTATGTTTCCGGACGACAGGAACATCACACCCTTTGTTAATCCGTTGTTGATCAAGTGCAACAACGCACCATGCATCGCCGCCCCGCCGATGCCGATCCCAAGGATCAGGATACCCATGTGTTCCACGCTGGAATACGCCAGCATCCGCTTAAAGTCACGCTGCCGCACCATGAAGACTGCCGCCACCGCCATCGAGAACAATCCGGTGAAGATCATCACTTGCCTCGCAAACGCCGCTTCGGAACCGGCCTGGCAGATCTGATAGATCCGCAGGATCGACAGAAAAGCACAGTTGGTCACACCTCCAGCGAGGAGCGCCCCCACAATTCCTGGTGCTTCGCCATAGGCGTCCGGCTTCCAGGTGTGCATGGGGGCCAGTCCCATCTTGGTTCCGTAGCCGACAAACAGCAACACAAACGCCGCATGCAACCACGGAGCAGAGAGTTTCGGAGCGTCGAGGATCAGTTGATCGAAGTGCAGCGTGGATTCCAGTCCCGCCTTTAGACCCGAGTATGCCAGGAAGAACGAACCCAACAGTGCCAAAGCGATGCCCACGGAGCAGATCAGCAGGTACTTCCAGGTCGCCTCCAGCGAGCGAGCGTTGTGATTGAAGTAGATGCCTGGTGCGCTGACCAACGTCGTCGCTTCCATCGCCACCCACAGCAAGCCCAGGTGATGCGACAGTGTCACCAGCGTCATCATGGAGAGCGACGCAAACAGGTTGCCACACAAGACTCGATTAGAACGTTCAGAACGCAAGGCCAGATAGGTCGGTGCGTATAAAGAACACAAAAAAAACAAAACGCTGATGAATCCCAGAACCACTTTCCCCAGTGGATCGAGCTTTAGCCAGCCGTCCAGTCCAGAGACAGGAGCAGCACCGGCAGCAGGGAAAACGGCCTGCATCACGAGACACAGTTGCACCGCCCCTCCGAGCGGAAGCAGCCAGGGTCGCCAACCGTTCGATGGTACGGCAAATGCCGCTGCAGTCATCGCCAGAGGGAAGAGAATCAGGAGGTAGGCCATAGGAATTTTGATTTTCGATTTGCGATTTTCGAATTTTGATTGCGGTTTCTGACTGCAGTTCATTCGAGCATCAAGAAACGCCACTCAGGAATACCGCTACTCTTTGAGCGACGTGAGATGTTTGGTACTGGTCGAGGCAAACTCGCGATTCAGGTGATGGATGATGATGACCATGACGAACACGCCTGTGAACAGGTCTAACAACACTCCCAACTCTACGAGCAGGGGCATGGCTTCCAGCAACAACAATCCAAACACGAAAATTCCGTTTTCCAGCAGCAAATAGCCGAGCACCTGCATAATCGCCTTGTGCCGCGTGGTCAGCATCAGGAAGCCGGCCCACACCGTCGCCAGCGACGTCGGAACGAGCAACATGTGGCTGTGCGTTTCCGCCAGTGGAAGTGTCTCAGAGAATTCCATCGCCAACCCTGTACCGACAGCCCCCAACAACAACGAAGCCATGTAGCTGATAACGGGCTTGTCCTCGTGTTGAATCTCAGCGGAACGCATGGCTTGCAGAAGAAACTGCGGAATCAGGAATCCTTTCATGCCAATCGTGACGACGATCAGCAGGAATCCCCGCATTCCAATTTCCGGATGTACGAAGAGTGGGAATATACCCAGCAATCCTCCCTGGAAGGCCACCACGTTGACCACCGCCCGAATTCGACTGGCGCCGAGCGCCACGAAGTTGAGTGCCAGCACCAGGATCAACAAAGGATCGAGAAATTGAGTCACTTGAGGCCCTCTTATGCTTATCTCACGAGGAGCAGAATACTAAACGCTGACAACAGGCAGGCGGTGACCAGCAGCGTCGGATTGTGTGTCATCCGCACACGAGCGATCGTCGATTCCACGATGCCGATCCCGATCGCGACGACAATCATCCCGCCGACAAAGATCAACCAGTCCAGCCCGATCCAGCCGGTCGATAGTGGAAGAGCCAGGCGTACGACGAGAGCTGCGAACACAAAGAGTTTCAACGCCGCGCCGTATAAAATCATTCCGAACGCGGGGCCACTGTGGTCGAGCACCATGACCTCGTGGACCATTGTCAATTCCAGATGCGTGTTGGGATCGTCGAACGGAATGCGACAGTTCTCCACCAGCAGCACGATGCACCAACTGAGGAGTACGAGGCCGAGCGACGCACCCTGAGTCAGCCAATGCGGTGCCAGTGAGTTCCCGAGCATGGTCTCCAACTGCAACGAACCGGAAAGCTTAGCCAACACCAGGAGTCCCAGGAAAAATGCCGGTTCCGCCAAACATGCGAACGTCACTTCGCGGGCGGCTCCCATGCCCTCAAACGGTGAGCCTGTATCCAGTGCCGCTGCCGACGTGAAGAATCGACTCAGTGCCAACAGATAGGCCAGCAGAATCAGATCACCTTTGAAGGAAATCGGAGCGTGCGAATCCGCGAGCGGGATCATCAGCATGGCCAGTACGACGGTGACCAGCCCGACCACTGGTCCGGCTCGAAACACCCACGTCGTGGTCGTGCTGAAGACGGTCCCCTTCTGAAAGAGCCGCATCAGGTCATAGTACGATTGCAGGAGCGGCGGTCCGACTCGACCGGCAAACACCGCCTTCGTGCGGTTAATGATTCCCAACAGCAACGGCGGAAGAGTCAGTGCCACGCAGACGTGGATTATGTTGTGCATAATCGTTCCCATCGGGTCTCCTCAATGAATTCGTCATCGCCGCAACACAGGCGGCCCGCCTCAGTGTTCCGTTCGGGTCAGCCGCAGCGCGCTAGCCCTCTGTTGATTTAATCGTTTAACCCTGAGCCGCAGGCGACTGCGAGACCTGAAACCGTCGCCTGCGGCTCAGGGTTAAACAAAATTGCTGACTGTCCACATTAAATCAACAGACCGCTAGTGCTCTGTCAGCAATGGTTTGATGGGTGGCCGGGGTTGGAGGGCGCCAGCCCGAAACCCCGGGGCTTCCTTCGCT
>JAYSPO010001424.1:0-1602 GCA_043722015.1 Candidatus Kuenenia sp.
CTTGGATTCTTTGGCTACCAGGCGTTTCGGTATTCTGACGGTGCAGTGACTTGCCGCATCAATTATGACCAGAATCTGCTCGCGTTGCAGGATCCACAACTGGATTCGGTAGCGGCAGAACGCAGGCTGGCAGATTCCGGTTCCGAAACGGTCTTGTACGCTGTCTCAGTGGCTCATACCTGGGAAGATGCCATTGCATTGCGCCGCCGCTTCCTCAATCTGCCCTCGGTTGGGCGAGTCAGCGATGGTGCCAGCAAGCTGCCTGAAACACCTGACGATCGGTCGATGCAGTTAATCCGGCAACTACAGCAGAGTGCCGCAAACATTTCGACGAGCGCGCCTGCGATCGCGCCTGCCAGTCACACGGCAGTTGGCCAGGAAGTCGATTCCCTGTACGCGGCTGTAAAAAAATCGACCAATCCCACAGCGCAGCGGGCTGCCAAGGCGCTGGATCAGTTCCTTGAGGATCTGTCAAAAACACCGGGGCGCCGATCCAGCGATATTCTGACTGCGTACAACGACATGGTCGCAAAATGGTTGATCGATGAATACGCAGACATCGCGCGTTCGAACGACTTTCAGCCCGTCGGACTCCGCGATGTACCACGCGAACTCAAGAATCGTTATATGCGCGTTGATGCGGACAATACTCAGCACTGGGCGCTGCGAATCTATCCGAAACACGATGTGTGGAAAGGCGCAGCTCTGACAGCATTCGTGGAAGAACTGCGAACGGTCGATCCCGAAGTCACAGGTGTCCCCGTTCAGAATCTGGAATCTGCCGGTCGAATGCACACGACGTATGCCAGCATCGGGTTATACGCCCTGGCAGTGATCTCGATGCTGTTGTTGTTCAACTATCTGCGACCTGGGCAGAAACTTCTGACCGTCGTTCCGCCCGTCGCCGTAGCCGCATTCATCGGCTACACCCTGTTCAAACGCAACGGTGCTGTCGATCCGACGATGCTGGTGCTGATCTGCCTGGGGCTGGTTGTGTTTATCGCCGCCGTGCTGGATTATCGCAATCTGCGGGATACCGCTCTGACGCTTGTTCCCGCGTTTGCAGGCAGCATGCTGATGCTGGGAATCATGGCGTTGCTGGGGCTGACGTTGAATCCTCTGAACCTGATTGCCCTGCCGCTGGTTTTTGCGATCGGGATCGATAATGGAATCTATCTGGTGGCGGATTGCCGGCAACAGATTGCGGCGGGAAAAAAGACGTTCGAACCATCTGCAGATATGCTCAGCAGTGTGATCGTGACTTCGCTGACATCGATTGTCGGTTTCGGAAGTCTGACCATTGCCGCACATTACGGGATGTTCAGCATTGGTATTCTGCTGTCTCTGGGGGTTGCCTCAAGTCTGCTGGTCTCACTGTTCCTGATGCCTCCGATTCTCGCGTTGGTCGCCCAGCACCAGCCAGCACCCATGGAGCCTGTGCGTATCATCCGTAAGACAGATACGACCGCCGCTGAAGCTGTGAAGACACCGCAGCAGCAGCAGAAGAAGAAAGCCGCGTAGCTGTAAGTCCGGTTTCTCAGAAATTGTCCATATCCAACTTCGCGTATTGCCGCTGCGAAATCTCCAACGGTGCAGAATCCC
>JAYSPO010001425.1:0-2399 GCA_043722015.1 Candidatus Kuenenia sp.
TGGACGAGAGCCTGAAATCTGGAAATGTCGGATAGAAAGTAGTGATCTGTCATGCATGTTTGGATGTGTGCCACTGGCTCTGCCAGTGCTTCCTGCAACTGGGGAGCACTGGCAAAGCCAGTGGCACACAACCCATCGATGAATGCGCGACAGACCAGTAGCCGGATTCGTCAGAATTCGGAGCCTGGCCATCATTCAACGCGAAGTTTCCCCGTAATTTTTCCCAGGAAGTTGTTGTGTCCGACGAGTTTCTTTGTGCACGCTGTGCAAGACACTATTCGACGTGTTGTCAGAAGACGGATATTTACGTGACGCTGGGAGATGTCCGGCGCATCGAGAATGCCTCCTCTTCCATCGGCTTTACGGAATACCGTGCGCCTGAAGATGCATCATATGATCAGACGGTTGAAGATCCGTTCTGGCAGCATCATGTGTTTCAGCCGGACGGAACACGCAGAGTCCTCAAACAGCAGTCGAACGCCGACTGCCATTTTCTTGGCCCTCAGGGATGCACGCTCGCCGCGACGGTCAGGCCGCTCATTTGTCGGCTATACCCATTTGACTACACTGTCGATGGAATCAAGGAACGACCAGCCGGTGGTTGTCCGGTGGAGTTGCTGCGACCGCAGCAGCAATTGTTGCAGGTTCTGGGAATGAATCGCGACGAAGCGGAACGGCATCGGGCACAGTTGTATGCTGAACTGCCGGAGAAAGAAGTCTCAGATGCGGCAACGGAAAGCGCGGCGGCATGAAGATCGGACTGACCTACGACCTGCGCGAAGCGTACCTTGCCGAAGGCTACGATGAACTCGAAACTGCAGAATTTGACCGCGCGGACACGATCGATTCGCTGGAAAATGCGATTCGGTCACTGGGACACCAGACCGATCGGATTGGACATGTGCGACAATTGGTAAGTCGCCTGGCCGCTGGCGATCGCTGGGATCTGGTATTCAACATCTGCGAAGGGCTGCGTGGAATCGCCCGCGAAGCACAGGTTCCCGCGCTACTGGAAGCCTATGACATTCCGTGCACGTTTGGTGATCCGGTCACAATGACCGTGTGTCTGCACAAGGGACTGACGAAGACGCTTGTCGAAAAATGTGGCATGCCCACTCCGCAGTTCGCCGTCGTCGAATCGATGGCCGATCTCGCAAAGATCGATTTGCCTTTTCCGCTCTTCGCCAAGCCGATTGCCGAAGGCACGGGCAAAGGCGTTTCGCCAGCGTCGTGCATTTCATCGACCGCTGAACTCAGTGAGGTCTGCGAAACACTACTCGCGAATTTCCGCCAGCCGGTGCTCGTCGAAACATATCTGAGTGGCCGTGAATTCACGGTCGGGATTGTTGGAACAGGCGACGACGCGCGGGTCCTGGGCACACTGGAGATTGTACTCCTGTCCGATGCCGAACCCGGTGCATACTCGTACATCAACAAAGAACGCTGCGAAGAACTGGTCCGCTACGATCTGGTACGATCCGACAACGATCCCGAAGTGGCAGAAGCGGAACGCATTGCACTCATCTCTTGGCGCGAGCTGAATGGTCGCGACGCGGGTCGCATCGATCTGCGATCCGACGGAAGTGGTCGGCCCAACTTCATCGAAGCCAATCCCCTTGCCGGCTTGCACCCCGAACATTCCGACCTGCCGATGATCGCCACCAAAGTCGGCATGAGCTACCAGGAACTCATCCGCCAGATCGTGGAATCCGCCACCAGGCGAGTTTGATCGTGAAGAGTCTCTATCGCAGGGCTCACAGTCTCTGTGAAGAACTTGCGAAGTGATGGGCATCATCAATCCGCGCCGTCTTGTGTATGATTGTTTCAACCCACTTGATGGAATCGCGAGGAGTGCTTCCCGTTCAACGAGGTGGCGGTTAAAATGTCGTGGAAGTTCTGATCCTTTCCGAGCGGTGCCAGCATGAGCTCGTCAGCAATTTCTGAATTGAGCAGTTTCCGGGAATACCTCGGCAACCGCATCGCGGACGGCGAAGTGGGGCTCTCTCCTGAGCAAGCGTTGAGCGACTGGCGTGAATTGCAGGAATCTGTCGCTTCAATTCGTCGCGGTCTTGCCGATGCTGACGCCGGACGGATTCGCTCGGCCGAAATCGTTCTCAATGAACTGCAGACAAGGCTAATTCACCTGTGACGTTACCGATCTGCACCATCATCGCGGGGCCGAATGGGGCAGGAAAGACAACCTTCGCTCTGACGTATTTGGCTGATGCGAGTCGTAGTCGTAACTTTGTGAACGCCGATCTGATCGCCGCCGGATTGTCGCCACTGGCCCCGGATCGAGAAGCAATCGAGGCAGGGCGGTTGTTTCTGCGGGAAGTACAACGATTCATTGCTGATCGCGAGTCCTTTGCGTTCGAAACCACGCTTTCCGGCAGAAGCTA
>JAYSPO010001426.1:0-3125 GCA_043722015.1 Candidatus Kuenenia sp.
TTCCGTATCTTCGAAAACTACAGAACCCGGATCCTCTTCTTCTGCGGAAAACTAAACCTCAAACCCAACATTACTAGCCACTAAATTCCGAGAAGAACCTGAAAACTCATACCCGCGCCCGGCGTCCCACACGTGAATCGTGCCACTCTCCGTGGCGGCTGCGAGCCTGTGGCCGTCGGGACTCCATGCAAGGTGCTTCGGGTTATCTTTCTCGAACGGAAACGTCAATGACTCGGCACCACCGGTTGCCGCGAGTACTTTCAGGCTGCCGTCCTGAGAAGCTGAGGCCAGCCGGCGTCCATCTGGACTCCAGGTCAGCGCGTCAATCTGTGCGTTGTGAGGCTTGTGGCTAAAGTCAACGTGGCCGGAATTGACGTCGAGCACTTCAACCAGGCCTTGCGTCCCGGCACAGGCCAATGCCTGTCCACTGGGACTCCAGGCAAGTGCAGTCACGTTGCCGGTGTGGATGCGTCCGCCAAGCTGATGCTTGAGGATGCGTTTTCCTGTTGCAACATCGACAATATGTGCATGGATTCTGTGTACTACAGTGCCGTCGTCACCCACGTCGCCGCGGGCTGAGATGGCGACGCGTGTGCTGTCGTCTGACCACTGAATGTGCCCGAATGAATCTTTATAGGGAAGTTGTTTCTTTTGCCAGCGGGAGATTGTCTGCTCTCGATCGACGTCCCAGAACTCAAGATCCACGTTCTCGTCGAACGACGTCTCGATGGCGAGCATTGCCGCATCGGGTGACCACACGAACGTGTGCAGGCGATGCTGCGCAGCGCCTTGCCAAACGGAATGAACCGCTTTGGTCCCGACGTCAACAATCTGGATCTCCGGATTCTCGTCAGTCCCCGCGCGAACAGCCAGCAATCGTCGGTCGGGACTCCAAAGGACCGGGCCTTCAGCCTGCGGTTGGTCAATCCTGATGCGGCTGCCCTCTGCGACATTCCAATATGACAGCGCCTGGTCTTCAGCACTGACTGCTACCAGTGTTTGTCCATCATTCTGCCATGTCAATGACTGCAGCGATCCACCGGTGGAGATTGGCTGCGGTTGAATGGGCGCATTCCAGTCCCAGATCCTGATCTCTTCGAATGTGTCTGAGGTCACCAGATGCGTGCCGTCAGGACTCCACGCCAAAGATTGGACAGGGCTGAGATGTCCACGAAGTGTGACCAGCGGCTGCTCGTCGGCGGGATCCCAAATCGTCACAATCTCGCCGTCAGCCACGGCCAGCTGTGTCCCGTCCGGGTTCCAGGCGATGTCCCCGCCACTACCGACCGTCGCGTGGTCTTCCTCGCGGACCACAGACCAATCGGTCCGCCTTAACAGAGACCAGCTTTTGTTCCCACAGACGGCGAGCTGTTCGCCATCCGGATGCCAGGAGACATGATTAGCCTCAGATGGTTTCGCTGGCTCAGCGAATAGTTCGCCCGTTGCCGGCTTCCAAATCGTCAGTCCGGTTTTCCATTCGACGGCGGCCGCGAGCAGGTCACCGTCCGGACTCCAGTCCAAATCAGTGACGTAGTGGTCTACTGGTAAAGTATGCACCGTGCTCCGTTGGGCCACCTCCCAAATCCTCACCGTCTTATCCATCGAACCGCTGGCCAGTTGCGTTCCATCCGGGCTCCAAGCGAGGCACCACACACTATTCTCGTGCCCGCGCAGACTGCTGACTGTATCGGTGCCGCGATCCCAGATGTAAATCCCGTTGTCGTCTTCAGCCATACCCCAAGCGAACTTCTGCCCGTCCGGGCTCCAGGCGACCTGGTGCCTGAGGATATTCGAAGCTGAATATTGACGGACGCACTCGCCCGACCGAGCGATCCAGATGCAGCCGGCAGTGGCGACGTACTCCCCATCGGGACTCCAGGAGGCAAACAGCTTGCCGCCTCCGCCGAAGATCGTTCGCTCTTCAGGATGACACAACGAGAACAGGTAATACCATTCCCAACCACGCCGGTCCTCTTCGCCCTGCACCGGCAGATGACCGACGAGCTTGCGGTGCAGGCCGCCAATATTCCCCCGCTGCCAATCCATTTGCCCCGAAACGATTTCGGCATTGTATTGGTTTGAGAGGGCGCGCTTTCGTTGTTGCACGGCACTGTTGCGTTCCTCGACGGCGTTCCGACGCTGTTGGTCCGCGACCTTGCCTTGCAGAACGGCGACTTCGCGTTGAGCCTGTGCCTCGACCGCCTGCCAGGTGCTGACGCCCGTGCCGATCAATAACGACATGACAACCACCGCAGCGGTGACCAGAACGGACTTGTTGCGGCGGGTGTACTTGCGGAGCCTGTAACTCTTCGACGGCGGGCAGGCTTCCACGGCTTCGTTGTTGAGATAACGCAGGACATCGGCCGCAAAGGCATTTGGCGATTCGTAGCGCCGTGTGCGGTCCTTCTCCATCGCCCTCATGACGATCCAATCCAGTTCGCCGCGAAGTACGCGATTCAATGTCCTGACGTCCACTCGCCGACGATCGGAGACAGTCGATTGAGCTTCTGCTTTCAATGTACTCACACGGTCACTGGGACGTGGCGGATCGACTTCGCGAATCATCCTCCGCATCTCGTCAAAGCCAACTTTCTGCATCGTCTCCTTATCAAACGGTGTTGTCCCGGTGATCAGTTCATACAACAGAACGCCCAGGGAGTACACGTCGCTGCGTGTGTCGATGTCCAGGGCATTCATCTCCGCCTGCTCGGGGCTCATATACAGCGGAGTCCCCAGCATCTGATTAAAGCCCGTATAAATCGAATGTTCGGTCGGCAGCTGACTGGTTGCCTTGGCGATCCCGAAATCGATCACCTTGGGACCGGCGAGATCGTCATGCAGCGTGACCAGCACATTCGAGGGCTTGATGTCACGATGGATAATGCCCTTCTGATGGGCATGCTGCACCGCCTGACAAACCTTGATGAAAAGTTCCAGCCGCTGCCGTGTGGTCAGTTTTCGGGAATCGCAGAACTCCGTGATTGGGACACCCCGGACTAACTCCATCACAAAGTAAGGCCGGCCAGATTCGCTGGTCCCGGCATCCAGAACTTTGGCGATATGAGGATGATCCATCAGAGCCAGCGTCTGACGCTCGGCATCAAACCTTGCCAGCACCTGACGAC
>JAYSPO010001427.1:0-3580 GCA_043722015.1 Candidatus Kuenenia sp.
TGGACGAGAGCCTGAAATCTGGAAATGTCGGATAGAAAGTAGTGATCTGTCATGCATGTTTGGATGTGTGCCACTGGCTCTGCCAGTGCTTCCTGCAACGGGGGAGCACTGGCAAAGCCAGTGGCACACAACCCATCCATGAATGCGTGACAGAGCAGTATGGTGCGTGCCGCGCAGCGAAACACGACCGCTCATTCGTCTGTCACAGACTTGCCGGAGACTTGTAGAGAAAAGTGACTTCTTCCGGCGTGATGGCTCGCCGAAAAATCATCAGATCATCGAGATCTCCGATGTACTCGATGCCGAGCATGATCGCGACTTTGCTGAGATCCCACTTGTAAACAAGCGGCTGTTGGACCGTTCCCTGAAGTTTCCCGTTCACGTAGAGACTTGCCACAGACGGGCTCTCGCTGAAGGAATTGACGTTGTCAAACGTAAACACAACATGCGTCCAGTCGGACTTTGAGAACGGCGGTTTCTTCACCGTGACCATCGGTCGTTTTTCAACGGGCCACTGTTCCCAGGGAATGTCCTTTGGATTCCAGTGCTTCAGATCAGAAAACACGCCGAGACGAAAGTCGCGCGGAAGGTCCTTGTCAAAATCCACAAAGAATGCACCGTTATTCCATGCGTGCTGAGTGATCTGCAAGGGATCACAGTACCCCGGCAGCAGATCCTTATCCGGATTAAGCCGCATCCACAGCGACACGCTTCCTGACCAGTCCTTTTCGGCATAGTGCATTTCCGTCCCGGAAAAGCAGATGACTTCCTTCGCTCTCCCGGCGAACCTCAGACAATCCCCGAACCTGCCTTCGCCGCGCGCGACAGTGACGTCGTTGCGCTGAATGCCGGGCACGAGCATTTTACGCTCCAGCGAATCAGCCGTCATGATCAAACCCTTACCGGGCGACACCGTCGCGTTTGCGTCGCCGTCGAATGGAGCGTGAAAATGCAGGGCGTCGGTCAGTTCGCTCTCAGCCGAGGAAACATTCTGGCCCTCCGCTCGCAGGGCGAAGAACGCAACGAGAAGGAAACATGTCGCAAGCTGTCTCATGGAAGGAGTACCCTTTGGGATTGGAAAGTGTCCGCCGCAGCCCTGGGATGCTTTCTCCGCAGGATGCACAGTCGATTCTGGTCTAATCCGGACGCAAAATCCAGCAAAGCATGATTTCGCCCACGACTGGACAGTTTGCAAAATCGTACGGTGTGACAAGCGCCAGCGCAGGCACACCATGTCTGTGATTCGGTGTGCCCGCGCGTTGCTTGTCACACCCTACAGGTTGCACCTGGTCAATAAAGGGCCTGCTTGTGAAACAGTGTATTGTCCTGGTTTTGGAAAGGCGAGCGGTTGGGCGTCAGCCCTCCGTGTCTCCGCATGACACGCGACGTGCATGTCTGAGTCTTTCAGGCATCCGAAGACGACAGGACGATGTTCAATTCGTGAAGGCAAAAAAGATTCGCAACCGTTCACGCCTCAGTACGAAACCTGCGCAAGCAACCACAGATAAACACGAATTTACACAGCTAGAAATCAATAGTCAATCTGTGTTCATCGGTGTCCATCTGTGGTTTAATCTGTTGCTCCCGAAATGTCGTGAATGGTTACAAAGATTCACACGGAGGGCTGACGCCCAGCCGCTCGCCGCACCTCCAACACACCATGCAGACGTCGTTGCTGGACAACACCCCATTCCCGGCGGCATCATACAGGCAATTAAGACGACTGCAGGATCAAAGACTGTGCGGAGATCAATTTCCATGTCATGGCCCGAATTGCATCGCCAGCTGATGCAGGTAGTGGAGCTTCAAAAGGCGAGTTCCGGGATTCTGTGCAGTTCGTACTTTACGACTCTTCAGAATTCTGAAATGCCGCGATCCACGTTTGAGAGCACTCAGCAGCAGTTCTTTTACGCCGTGCGTTTTTTTTCACGGGCGATGGCGGCGCTGGCGGCTCGGATTCCGGATTCGACGACGCGCTTGCCACTGATTCACAATCTGGCAGAAGAGCACGGGCTGGCCGATGAGGATGACGCTGCTGGAAGCGGAGACATCCGAGCGCAGGATGCAGCGGGTCATCATGATCCGTTTCATCCGGCGTTGGCTCATGATCGCACGTTCCTGGCGTTCCTGGAACGTCTCAGGGTTGCTAGTCCCGCGACCGGTCAGGAACACATCGAGCGATCTGCTGTCCGAGCCTTCAATTTGGCACTGTGGGCCGTATGCGCGATTGAGCATCCCTCAACCGCGTTTGCCTGCCTGGGCGCGATTGAGTATGCGTTTGCAGACATCTCCGCATTGATCGGTAACAGCATTGTTGATCGTGGATGGATGAGCCGCGACAAACTGGTTCATTACAGGCTGCATGCTGAAATCGACAAACGGCACGCGGGTGACTTCTTTAACGTGGTCGTGAGTGACTGGGCCGATGACGCCACAGGTCGCCATCACGTTGAATCAGGACTTTCGTTCGGGTTTTACCTGTTCAAGCGGCTCTACGACGACATGCTCACGGAGGCGACAGATCATGAGTGAGCCCAACAGAAAGCCGACAACGCTGCCGCCCGATTTGATCCTGAATCTGCATCATGTGGATCACTGGCGTCACATTGTCCGGTTGATTGCATTCGCGGTGATCTATTTTGCCTCGGCCGGGATCGCCGTGCAGTTGTTCCAGCGGATCGATCAACCGCTGCAGTGGCTGTTGTTGATTCCTCTCTATCTACTGGCCGCCGCTTCGCTTCACGGAATCAGCCTTTTCACGCATGAAGCCGTTCACGGCACGCTGTGTCAGAATCGTCTGCTGAACGATCTCTGCGGAGCCATCTGCGCGTTTCCGGTGCTGCAAACGTGTCGAGCCTATCGAGTGCTGCACCTGAAACATCATGCGCATCTGGGTGATGCCGGAGACCCGGATCATTACGACAATTATACTCGCTGGACATGGATGGTGTTTATCATGAACTGGCTGCGGTTGCTGATCGGCTATCCGGTCTATATCACCGCCATCCCGATCCTTGGCTTTCGTCAAGGCAATCGACAGGATCGAATCTGGATCATCACGGAGGTCTGCACGCTGTTTGGCTTGATCGTGCTGATCGTGATGTCCGGAGTATCGACCGCATGGATCATTCATGGTTGGCTGATTCCGATGCTGATGATCAATACGATGGTGAACATTCGCGGCATGAGTCAGCATACTCTGCTGGAACACGCTTCCGATCCGATTCAGGGGACTCGAACCATTCTGACCATTCCGCTTGTTCGCTTCTTCATGTGCAACGAAAACTATCACCTCGAGCATCATCTGTATCCGGGGATTCCGTGGCACAGCCTGCCGCAGGTGCATAAAACGCTCAACGCTAATCTATCCGCCGCAGGAGCCCCCTACATTCGGTCGTATGCGGCATTTGTGCGTGAGTTCCTGATTCACAGCATCAAACGCAGTCCGCTTGGCAGGAAAGCTGAACACGAGGCAAAATGAATCGTCAGTTAGGACTTATCCATATTCAACTCCGCGTTTTGCGGTTGAGAAATCTCCAACGCTGCAAAATCCCGTCGGCGGAGCTACGGGTGTACGGTA
>JAYSPO010001428.1:0-4505 GCA_043722015.1 Candidatus Kuenenia sp.
AGGCAGGACCATAGGATTTCAGATGATGCCACAATACCAACCACTCGCGCTTGTTGTGTTCCTTGCCGGTCTGTTGCAGACACACTGTGCCGTTGTCGCCAGCGTGTCACAGGAAAACGATGTGGCAGCCCTGGGTGCGGAAGTGACGGCATTGAGTAGTCAGGCTTTGGACGAAGAGGCAATTCGACGATTGATCACGATTGATCAGGCCCTTTCCAAAGAACAGGTCGTCAACGTTGGGTTGGATCAACAACGTGTGCTGATGGCTTTGGCAAAGTCACAGGATGCAGGCGCGCTGGAACATGTTCGGTCCGTGTTTGAAAATGCCCCCGAACGACGGGGTTCTGCCGCCAGGGCGCTGGCCGCCGCCACGACACTCCGGCCCACCGACCTGCAGGACTGGCGGTACATGGTACGTGCACTTCCCGTCTTGAGACTCTGACTGTTGGTCAGCAGGCGATTGCTATCGACAGTGTCGGCGAGAAGATTGGGATGATCCCGAGAATGGACGCCAATGATCCGTCTGACCCGCGCTGGCCGCAGCCATGAGCCATACGCGAGCACGTGAGAGGCTGCGGTAATCCTGGGGTCTCATACTGATTACAACATCTGGGGGGGACACTTCAGGCAAATGTTCGACTGAATGCACACTGATTGCCGTTAATTCAAAAAAAACAGAGCGTTTGGCCGGGAGTAGCATTGGAATTCACCAGGGAGGGTTGTGTTTAATGGCACCAGGGACTGCAGAGGACTTGCTTCAGGGTTAACTGTCACAGGTGATGTTCATGGCAAAAACACGTCAAAATGAGAGTGGTCTGGTTCAGTGGCCAACTGTTCGACTTGATGAATTGAGGGAAGTTGAACGCCGTCGCGTGGCTGCGGGGATATTGCCACTGGAAATCGACCAGAAAGACTCTGACTCGAAACTGGTCGGAGATGAAAAAGGTAAGAACAGCGACGCCTCAGAACAGCATTTACACGACCATGCGCGAGATCTGGTTGGCCTGGCTTTTTCTGGCGGCGGGATTCGTTCGGCGAGTTTCAACCTGGGTTTATTGCAGGCGATTCAGGAGAAGGGCGTTCTGCGACACGTAGATTTTCTGTCGACCGTGTCTGGCGGCGGATACATTGGAAGCCATTTGTCTTCGTTGGTTATGCGGGAAGGCACCAGTATGGAGAAGGGCCGATTTCCGCTCCAGGCAGAGCCCGGTGGGAAGCAGCCCGCCAGGGTTGTTCAGTTTCTGCGCAATGGTCGTTACATGGTTGCCCATCCGTTGCGGTTTGCGGGAGCGTATCTTGTCGGAACACTACTGAATAATGTGGTCGTGCTGTCAGGCATGTTGGCACTCTGCACACTTCTGGCTCTGTTGTGGAGGTGCTGTGACATGCCGGTAGCGGAAGAATGGATTCGGTTCGTGACATTTGAAAGGGCGACTGATTTTCACCGAGCTTTCATTCCCGCAGCCATCTTGTTTCTGCTGTGGTTCGTGACAAGGATTTACACGTCCTACGCGGCGAAAGGCAGAAGCTCTGTGCCGACGGTTTTCTTTGCTGCCGGCGTGATTGCGATCCTGGTCAGTATCGCAGTGCTTCTCGGAAACGGAGATATCTCCGGGCTGGACATGGTTCACTCACAGTGGAGTGGTGCTATCTGGGCTCTGAGTGGCCTGTTGCTCGTGGGTTTGATTCCGACGATACGTCCATGGCGGCTGCTGCAGAGCGGAGTAAGCGTCAGTAACAAGACTGACCAGCTGATATTTAAGATTACCAGCACAGCCCTGCTGGTTGGTGTCCCGCTGGCCGTGATTTACGTCGTTGGTCGCGAAGACTGCTCCGGGTTCGGGGCATCGAGAACCGAATTGACGGACAAGGACATTCATGACTGGTCCATCATCGCTGAACTCAGCCCCCCCTCCAAAATTGCCGTTCAGGATGTCAATTCTAAATTGAATCTCGGGCAAAAGGTTTGGGCCTATCTGCTTCAGCTTCAGAGCGTGAGCGGCACGCCGATATCGGAGACGGATATTCCGATGTTTCCACACGACCCGACATCTGACGTGGCATTCGACGAACAGCAGTTCGAATCGTACCGACAGCTTGGTCATCACGTTGGCATGAAGCTTTGTGCTGCAGTCAAAGGCGATGAACTATGGAACCTGAATTCCAGGAATCGCTGCGAAAAACTGACGGCACTCCTGACTGGCCATGGACCTGAACCAACTCCTCGGGACTGCAGCCTGTGGGCCGAAGACCACAAGTTTGCTATCAGCAATTTTCAATACGCATTGCACGCGCTGAAAACCGGTGACAATGAAGTTGTCTCGACGATCGCCAAATGGGCCGGGCAGCCTGATCATGTCGCGGGGACAGCATGCGCCGAATGGTGTACGGCGGTAGAAAAAATACTGTCCGACAAAGCAAATTCATGGTCCACCGAAACGAAAGCTGCGATCAGGGAGATGCTGAATATTCTCAGTCAGGGAAATCAGGCACAAAGTACAGCAAGAAAGAATTCTGCGTCAAAAAAATAGTCCGAACTCTGCCGAGAACCTGCCCCGACCTGAAGTGCCGAATTCCTTTGTTACGGAAAAATTATCTGCCGTGTGCTGGCGTTGCAGTCCTGAAAACATGCAATTTCAGCAAGTTGAAACGTGATGTTGTGACAACCACTCATGTCGGCACCCGTGGAAACGCCGTCAGCATTCGCGGGCATGTTCAGCCAGAGTTGCAAGATGCCATGCACAGGATTGTGAATCAATACCAGCGGGAGTAGAAACTGCCTTTTCTTCGTATCGAGTGACTTCGACAAAGGCATCGTAAAATCCGCTGCCGCCGCCCCAGTCGGTGGGTTCTTCGGGAGTCAGTGTGTTGACCGAGCACGCATTTCCCTGAGCGTCGCCGAAGCCTCCGAATGGCATCCACGCTATACCCGGTCGCATGCGTTCTGACACTCGGCACTCCGCCACAACGGCTCCCTGATGATTTGCAACACGCACCATGTCTCCGTGCGACAAATCGCGGGACTCAGCATCTGCGGCATGTAACTCAACAAACAACACACCTTCGCGTTTGCGATGAAGGTCGATATGGGAGTAACTCGAATTCAGAAAATGCAGTGTCTTGCCGGTAATCAACTGCAGCTCACAGCCCGTTGCCTGAGGCATATCACCGCTTGCCGGAAGGGGATCAATCCCTCGCTCACGCAGCGATTCCGACCACAACTCCGCCTTGCCCGATCGCGTGGGAAATCCTCCCTGTGCGAAGGGCCGCCAGTCGCGTTCTTGATTCAGCCGCGCGTAGCCGTCCTCAGAGAGCCGTTCATACGTGATCCCTTCGAGCCATGGGTGGCCGCTGTTCAAAGCTGTTCGCAGCAGTGTTTCATCGCTGTCGAACAGCCACGGCTCCGTGCGCCCCAGCGCGGCTGCGAGTCGGCGAAAGAACTCCGTGTTCGAAACGGACTCACCCACTGGCGGAATCGCAGGCCGATTCATGGAAAGGTAATGGTGCCCCCATGCAGGCACGAGATCGAGACATTCAATCTGGCTCGTCGCGGGCAGCACGTAGTCTGCGTAGCGCGATGTTTCCGTGGCGACCAGGTCATGCACGATTGTAAACAGGTCGTCTCGCAGAAGTCCTTCAATGATGCGTTGCTGATTGGGAACCGTTACGACCGGATTGCAATTATAGATGCAAAGACTGCGGATCGCCGGATTGAGATCGCGATTGCAGAGGTCGTTACCGAGATCCCGCATATTCAGCGTTCTCACACCTGCCTTGTCCTTTTCCGGCATCAGGACTCCGCGATTGTTCAGAGTCGAATACTGCAGAGCCCCCGTCGAACGTGCCAGGCCGCCGCCACGATGACGCCACGCGCCGGTCAGCACCGGAAGGCAAGCCATCGTGCGAAACGCCATAGCCCCGTTGCGATGATGTTCGAGCCCGATCAGCGGTCGAAGTAACGATGGCATGGTCGTTGCATATTCGCGTGCGAAACGTTCGATTTCATCTTCGGACAGCCCCACGATCGCAGCGATGCGGGCCGGGGCGTAATCCTGAACTCGCTCAACCAGTTGTTCGTAGCCCTGTGAGTGTCGCGAGACGTAATCATGGTCCACCAGGTCGTCACGAATGATCACGTGCATCATCGCCAGAGCCAATGTGGCATCGCTGCCCGGCCTCACCGCCAGATGCCAGTCCGCCTGTTCGGCAGTGCGAGTCTTCACAGGATCGACGACTACAATCCTCGCACCGCGCGCCCGTGCTTCCAGAATCACGGGCCACAGATGCAGGTTCGTGACGATTGTGTTGGTGCCCCACAGGACAATGTAGCGACTGTGGACGAGTTCTTCCGGATCAACCCCGAACCCGCATCCCTGAGTCGTCGTCAGGCCTGCAGCGGCGACTTCGCCGCAGAGACTGCGATCCAGTCTGGAACATCCCATCAGGCCAAACAGTCGGCGATCCAGCGAGGCCATCTGGATGAGCCCCTGATTTCCGGCAAAACT
>JAYSPO010001429.1:0-2604 GCA_043722015.1 Candidatus Kuenenia sp.
TTGATCGTCCGCCGTTCTTCAGACGAAAACTGCGACCTGTCATTTCGACGATCTCTGCGGCCTGCAGGAAGCGATCCAGAATGGCTGTCGCTGCCGGCACGTCGCCGATCAGTTTGCCCCAGTCTTCCAGCGGTCTGTTGGATGTCATCAGAGTGCTCTTCAATTCATGCCGGCGCATGATGATTTCAAAGAGATACTCGCCAGACCGTTTCGGCAGATGCTTCATTCCCATATCATCCAGAATCAGCAGATCCGGCTTCAGATAACGAGCCATCGCCTTCTCATGGCCGTCGAAAGCTTCGTCGTGCAGCAGATCGCGCACGGCGTCGAAGATGCTGCGATAAAACACAGTGACTCCGGACCGAATCAGTTGACGCCCGATCGCCTGCGCCAAATGACTTTTTCCCACTCCGGGAGGTCCGACCAAAAGCACGTCACGGTGTTGGCGTACGAACTCCCCTGACGCGAGATCGAAGAACAGCTTACGGCGGATCGTGCGATTGAAGTCCCAGTCGAATTCCTCGAGTGTTTTCTGATCCCGGAAACACGCCAGGCGAGTCCGCCGTTCGACCTGTCGATCATCCCGCACGGACATCTCATCCTGTAAAATCAGTTCCAGAAATTCGGCATGAGTCAGTCGGTTGGAGGTCGCCTCCTGCAGGCGCACTTCCAGGCTGTTCATCAGCCCGGATAAACGCAGTTCCTTCAGCATATGTAACAGCGTATTTTTCATCAGTGACGATCCTTTCTGAACTGGGACAGGGATTCGAGCGAGTAATCGCTCAGGGGACGAATCACGGGATGCTCTTCGAGGAAATCGAATTGCGTCTGCAGCTTCACTTCGCTCGACGTTTCCAGTAGCTTGCGAATCGTGCGCAGTCGCAACGCTCCGTAGGACATTGCTGTTTCGCAGGCAGCGTTGAGCGCCGTCGCATCGTGCTTTGACGCCAGAGCTTTCAGGCCCTGCAGCACGCGGATGCCCTCCACACCGCGTGCCTGCAACATGGCTTCCGACCAGTCTTTTACCCCGTTTCCGACAATGGCGAGCTCCTTCAGCAGGGCATTCGCTCCACGTTCGATGCACGATACTCGCTTCTTCGGTATGTGATTCGAATCAGTTTTGAATCGACCCGGCTCAGCTCGGGCATGCACGGCGACTTGTTCCCACTTCTCATTGAAAAGTCGTACAAGCCGACTGTCCCAACGGACCCAGACATCTCGCCCGACAAACTCGGGCGGCGCGGAGTAATACGCCTTGGCCACTTCGCAGTGTCCGTCGCGATTGACACTGCGTCGTCCCTCATGAAAGGACAGGAATCGTTCGACGGGTAACGCCAGCAGCGCCGGTCGCTCAATCTCTTCAAAGTGCTGCCGCACCTGCCGCTTTGTGGTGCCGTGCAGTCGTGTGTCGGCGACACGGTCTTCCCATTCAAGAAGGTGCTTATTCTCAGCGTCGAGGCTGGTAAACTCGTGACCTTTCAGGCCATTGTTCTTGACGTACTTCACGCCCGCTTCGACCTTGCCTTTGTGCTCGGGCGTGTAAGGCTTCGTCGGAAGAAATACGGTCCCATAATGCCGAGCAAATGATTGCAGCTTCGGATGGATCTCCGGGTCGTACCAGTCCGCTTGCTTGACGGCAGCTTTGAGGTTGTCGATGACGAGCGTCTTCGGGACGCCGCCAAAGTAACGGAACGAATTTTCGAGAGCGCCAATGAATGCTTCGGCGTTCTGATGAAAAACCGCTTCACTGTACGCCTTGCGGGAGTGGCTGAGCACGATGCGAAACACCCAGCTGCGACGACGCGATGTCTTGCCTGTTGCCGCGTCTGTGAATGTGATCCATGCGCCTGTGCCGAAGTCCACCTGGGCTTCTTCGCCAGCAGCGACTTCCATGCGTCGCACGAGCTGCGGTGTCTTCTTCTGCAGTTTCGAAACGTAACGTCGCACGCTGTGGTACTTCGCCGCGAATCCGTACTCATCGACGAGATCCTGCCAGATCCGCTGCGAGGTCAGGCCCTGCTCCAGCTTGCGGATGATGTCTTCACGCCAGGCGTCACACTCGCTGCGGGAACCCACCGGCGTTTCAGCATCGACCGTCGTCGATGTTGAGTTGGAAGGAATGCCGGGCGAACAGGTCTCCACATCGCTTTCAGCGACTTGAGTGAGCCCTGTTTGCTCGACATGATCTACATCCTGAAACCCGCTGGGCACATCGCCAGACCCGGTGGGCGCTTCCCAAATCGGTGGCTGGTTTTGAATTTGAGACAAAGTTTTTGCGACCGTACCCCGGTCAACTCCCAGAGCCCTCGATATCGCCCGATTCGATTGCCCCGTCGCTGCAAGTGCTTGTATTGCCTGTGTTTGTGCCATTGATAGCCGATTTGACATGCCTGCCCCCTGTCCACGGAAAAAATCTCCGTACACAGTGTGAACGACATGTCTCAACTCTCATAATGGCTGGTTTTGAAGCGCCTTTCGGTGGCTGGTTTTAAGCGCCCACTGACAGTTTGTGGCAAGTGGCACGTTCAACCTCAGACTCTGAGCCGCAATCATGGTGTCAAGTGGCCTGAACTCGTCTAAACTGTCGAAAAATAACTGCCACGG
>JAYSPO010001430.1:0-6340 GCA_043722015.1 Candidatus Kuenenia sp.
TTGAAGCGACTCCATTCGCTGCGATAGTTCAACGACTCAGGCTCGGCCTGAATTGTGGTCGGAAGGTAAGGCTTTTGCGGGGACATTGTCAAGACGAACGGATCGGCAGAGATTGCCGATAAACGCCTGTCAAAAAACAACTTACAGCCACGCAGCGGCCATATCACGTTCTCCCGTTATCGACTCCGGAACTCGGCAAGTTGGATCGATGATTCCGGATTTTCAGGTGCGGGAATGATCTGTTTTCACGGCAGCGGCTCAGAAAATGCCAGCAAATCTTTAAAGTAACTGCGAAAACGTCCGCCGCGCAGACTTCCGGAAACCATCAGATCGCCTACAGGCCCATCCGCGACGGTTGCCTCCAGCCATTGTCCACCAGCGATTCCGGCGTCATCCAGAAACATTCCCCGCGTTCGCCTGGTCTTCAGCGGACAGGCGGATTCCCACAAAATTCTGGGTTCGCGGCTGTTTTCCAGCACGATGGCACGGCGATGCGAGTGGTCCGATCGTTCCAGACCCAGTAGCCAGGAATTGGGCAAGGGCTCCTCGGATTCTCCCACCATGCGGCTGAGATCTCCGTAACAGAACACCAGGACTTCATCCTCTTGGCGCAGTTCAAGAAAAGCCCTTGCGACACCGTCGTTCAGGTGATCGCAGACAGGCGGATTGGACGAATGCCGTTTCGCGCGGGATCGCCATGCGACCTCCAGTGAATTCTGCATGTCCTGAGCCGGTCGGCGGAAGTAGTGACTGACTTCACAGGCGAGCTGTTCAACATGCTCATTGGGTTGTTCAGAAACCGTGCAGCAGGTGGCAAGGTCGCGCAGAAATTCCTGCGTGATCTCCGCACCGGGATCCAGCGCTGGCGGCTCAAAGGACACGCCCACTGTGGCTCGACATGCCTCGGCGATTGTCGCCGAACGCTCGGATTCAGCGATTCGAGCCGACACATGCAATCCATCGAGTGCATGCATCGCGGTGGTGACCGACACTCCGGCAACGGACTGCAGGAATCCGGCCAGTGAATTGAGCGCCTTCTGCAGTTCATTCTGTTCTGAGTCAGATTTTGTCCTGCGAATTCCGTGCAGCGTGAGTCGCAGATCAAAACGCTGTTCGAATCCTTCACGCCACTTCTTCAGATTGGCTTCGGTCGCGCCATGGATATGACTGGTGAAGAACGCTTCCAGATGTCTGGCAATGACTTCCCGTTCTTCCCGAGTCAGCATTGCCGGGTCTGCCAGTTGCAATCCGACGGACCGGTGATCGGCAAGGCAGCGATAAAGATAGACGCGATCGTATTCACTGCGGAGCGGCAGCGCCGTGATTTGCCGCAGGCCGTTACGCAGACTTTCTCCGGACATCGGAAAACAGTGAATCAATTCCGCCAGTTCCGCTCCCAGAATCCAACCCGAGTCGCGCTGCCGAAAACCGGTGCCGTAGATTCCGGCGACTTCGACCCCGATCACGGTAACCAGATCGTGCAGCGTCGCAATTGCCTGGCGATCAACCACATTTTCGATGACCTTCTGAGCCCCGACTTTGCCAAGTTCCGTTGCCAGCCACCACGCTCCCAGTGTCGCAGGGTTTGTCGCTGACAACAGTCGTCCGGCATACAGTCCTCGCGAAAGATACGTAAACCATGGGGCTGCTTTTTGATACACACCGTAACTGGCAATCGCCTGTTGCATATAGCCATACAGTTTGTTGGCGTTGTAATGCTGCACGCTGACGGGAAGCTGCTCAAGTAACACAAGCACATGCAGGCAGATGCGGCTGGCGGCGCGAGCCAGTTGGTCAAAACTGGTTTCCAGGAGCGGATTCTGGCTGTGCGGATTGTAGATTTTTGCCACGCGTTGAATGAGTTGCAGAGTTTCCTCGCGGATCGTATTCACATCCACTTTGTGATTGACCGTGTAACCGTTGCGGCGAATTTTTTCGTAGACCCGTTCGGCTTCTGCTTCCAGAAGTTGCCGAACGCTGCGATCCTGTTCGCTCAGTTTCTGAAGCTGTCCCGACGATTTTTCCGCATGCACATCTTCCAGCGGGTATTCCAGGAATTCATGGAACCTGGCAAACCGCGACGCCAGATCGCGTTCTCTTTCTGCCAGCCGTTCCGCGCGGAACTCCAGTTCCGTTTGCAGAGCCTGTCGGACGCGATCAAACTCCTGCTGCTGTTCGAACTGTCGATTCTGTTCGAAGGTCAGTTTCGCCCGCAATGCCACAATCTCCGGATCGTGGTCGCGGAGACGCGGCCAAAGCCAGATGAGGCTGCTCTGCCCGATTGCCGCTGCTACCATCAGAGCCCACCATGCGGGGGTCGCAGACGGCAGGCTTGTCACGGCGACGACGATCATTGCGACTGATGCTGAAGTGATCAGTAACGCGGCAATCCAGAATCGTCGGCTGGTCATTGAACGAATTCCCTGCAGCTTTGCCGGACGATGAACCATCTGTAGGATGGACATTCATGTCCGTCGCATGGCCGTGAACCGGATTCGAAGCGAAGACTGTTGTGCATCGAAAGTTTTTCCGCAATAGACCGCCGTCTGGCGAGCGCCTCGGACATGAATGTCCAATCTACGAAATCTCAGACGGAACATCAAACAAAGAAACGCCAGCGAGACATTGAGCTCGCTGGCGCTTTGGATGAGTCGCAACACACAGTCGCCTGCGGCTTGCCGTTAAACTATCGACTGTTTCGTAGTCGATTACTTCTTCAGTTCAGATTCAATCACGCTCACGACTTCATCGGCGTCCGGTTCGACGGGATGCTTGAATCGGCTGACGACTTTGCCTTCCTTGCTGACGACGAATTTTTCGAAGTTCCATTTCACGTCATCCTTGCTTTCTGCATGGGCTTTCAGAAACTCGTACAAGGGAGCCTCCTTTTCGCCGTTGACGTCCACCTTGCTCATCATCGGAAATGTCACTTTGTACTTGTCTGTGCAGAACTTCTGGATGTCTTTTTCAGTTCCCGGTTCCTGGCCGCCAAACTGATTGCACGGAACACCGATGATAACCAACCCTTTCTCGCCGTATTTTTCATACATTGCCTGAAGGGGCTCATACTGAGGCGTCTTGCCGCACTTGCTGGCGACATTCACGATCAGCAGCACCTTACCTTTATACTCCGACAAATCCACTTCCTTGCCTTCAATATCTTTCATCTTGAATTCATGAATGGAGTCCGCTCCCATCGAAATTGTCCCTGTTACACAAACGATTCCAAGAGCCAGAGTTTGCCAGAATTTCGTCATTCGTTTTTCCCCTGAGAAAACCTTGTAAAGACGCACGGCAACCGAAACATTACACGAAAGTCGGATACCCGCTTTCCTCACCCGGCGCCGTTACATCGTCGAACTTCAACGCTATTGTTACTTCCCGCGGCGAATAGGCAAGCGTCCATCTGCTTTGCCGCCATCCTTGAATTTCATGGGTGCTGGCTTAAAACGTGGTTCCGTTCGTGTATTATTGGTTGCCGCACAATTTTTCAGGAGTTCACGAGGATTCATGTCCAATCGATGGGACCTGGCTCGCGCGTCGCTGGCGCGCCGATTTTTCCTGGCGACGGTCTTTCAGGGCGGCTTGATCCTGTTGGTGGGATTTTCGTTGGGATTTGCCTTCGGACATCCAGAGCCGACGGAAAATCTGGAACTGCCCATCGCATTTCAGTTCGGCACGATGTTTCTGGCGATCGGCAGTTGGTGCCTGCACGACGCACAGACGCAGGTCCGACGGGAACGCCAACGCCGATTTCGCATGTCGTTGCTGTTGGCCTTGAGTGCCGCTGTGTTGTTTGTGTCAGTTCAGTCCTGGGGAATGTGGGCACTCATCAAATCGATTTCGCCGAAGCTGGAAATGCAGACCAGCATCCACGGCATGGTCATCATGTTCGCCGCGATTCACGCCATGCACTTTATCGTAGCGCAGTCCATCTTGTTGTGGGTGACGCTCTCAGCCTTTGCCGATCGCTACGATCATGAATACTACTGGGGAGTCACATTCGCCGGATGGTGCTGGCATGTGCTGGGTATCGTCTGGATCGGAATCCTGTGTATCTTTGCGATTGCCGCGGTTTAGTTTGCGATGCTTTGCTACGTCGATTTGACAACCATGGCTATCAGGAAAATGCGCAAAGAGATCACTGCGGTATTCCTCTAACGTATCGTACGTTCCTCTCGACCGGATTATTTTTCGTTTCGATAAAGCGGCAAGTAGCGGTAGTAGACTTCCAGTGTCAGGACTGAAAGTGCGGT
The DNA here is from genome assembly GCA_043722015.1 of Candidatus Kuenenia sp. Lineage (GTDB taxonomy): Bacteria > Planctomycetota > Planctomycetia > Planctomycetales > Planctomycetaceae > SXXK01. Next base: position 4,257 of record JAYSPO010001430.1, read on the forward strand.
CTGATAGATTTGCCCGGCTGATTGGCCATGTGGATCTGTCACTGACCAGCTGCCGGCTGCTGGCCCTGACTTGATCTGCGCCTCAACCAGCTGCTCCCTCATCTTCGCATTCCATGTCGTCCATTCCGGACCGCCCGCGTGGTGGAGCGCCATTGCTGCATAGTAATTGTAGTACATATCATTTGGGCTGACTCCGACCGTCACAAGAGCCTCAAGTCCTCGCTGTAAATGTGAGTTATCGTGATTCCATCCGAGGCACATTCGACACAGGACACCGACTGCTGTCATGCAGGGTGTGGCAGGTGAACCTTGCGTGTACCGGTACTGACCACTGTCGTAGCTCGACACAGAATCCAAAAACTGGTGAGCGTTGTTCACAACCCGCTGATCAACCTTGATTTTCGCAGTCTTCGCGCTTTGCAAAGCCAGGATTTGCCAACCTGTGACAGACGTGTCTCCGGGCTCGTGAGGACGATATCGCCAACCGCCACCGTGCGGATCCTGCGCGGATTCCATGAAACTGATAGCCTTGATGGCAAGCGTTCGAGCATCCTTTTCGTCTGGCTCCATTGCTGCCAATTCGGTCAGGCAGAGTGTTACCAAGGCATGCACGTACATAGAGTCCTGTCCCCAATTGCTGTTGTCCTTATGCGATCTGATGTAATCAAATGCTTTTTTCACCACCTCTTTTTCAGGACCGGTGCGAGTGGTGTTCCCGGCACCAAGGAAGCACAACATCGCCATCGCGGTCGCCCCAAGATCTGCGTCCAGTATGCCTGGTTGCGCGTCCTGACCAACATCGCGGAAATCCCATGATCCGTCGGCATGCTGGAGTTCCTTGAGCCATTTGAGAGCTAAAGCGACTGCCTGCTCACTTTCCGCAGTGCCTCCCCCCGCTTCCAGGGCTTGCTGGCGTTCCTCGCCGCTTCGGGCTGTCATGTCAGATTCCTGCAGGTCAGCATTCAGAGTAGGTCGAGGACGTCCGCTTTCAGTGCGAGATTTCTTCTTCGGTAATGAAATCCCGAATTTCTCGTCCAGCTCACGATTCTCAGGCTCTGCTTCGGCAACAGTTCCGGAGGTTACCGCGTCGCTCGTGGACGCATCAGGATGTTCAGCCTCAGCCATTTCTTCTGTGGACTCTGTGGTGGACGTTGTTGTGGAAGAAGGTGCCGCAGGAGTCTCGATTTCATCGGCACTGTCGGCGGCAGCGGCGGAAACTGAACCATCAGTCTCTGCCCCGGACACGGCCTGATCATTTGACGCATTGTCACCTGAGACTTCGCTGTCACCTTTTACTTCGCCAGAGCTACCAGCATCGCCACTCTGCACGCTTTGATTTCCAGCATCCCCTGGAAATCCAGCGAAACTGGGCCAAAGAAGAACCAGTAACGCCAACATCACAAGAAGCGAACAAACCACCGCAACGGAAATTATTCGTGCTCGCCGTTCTTCTTCTGTCAGAGAGACAAAAGCATGTTGCGACGGTGCGTGATCGGGGTTTGGCTGGGTCGAAACTTCCGAGGAAACGGATTCCTGCGGCTGATCCACATGCAGACGTTTTTCCGGAACGGTTGCAGGCGCGGTCACTTGATCCGACTTACTGACCGGCTTGACAAAAACCTCGGACCGACGGTACTCAATCCAATCGACTGAGCCCTCTTTCCTGACTAGGGTGTCGGCGACAATTCTGGTGATTGAAACCAAATAGCGGAGTTCGTCCGCAGACACTGATCCAAGCTCGCGGCCCCGATGCTTGTAGAACCATTTCCCCATTGAATTACTCCTGATTCTGCGAGATCATTCGCACGATTGAATTCAACATTCGAATCCGCATTGTATATCATATGTATCGAAGATGTCCGAAACATGTCGGTGGTCCTGAATTATCGCAAAGCATGTTATCGCAATGAACCCCCAACGTGGTGCGGGAGCCGCAACGCGGCATGATGTGAAAGCCTAGGGCATCGCCCCAGGAATCGGACAACGAGAAGTTGTGTTTCAGCCACGGAGTGGCGAAAGGTTGTAGCCACGGGCGCGAGCCCGTGGACCGGATATCAAGAATTACGGTGAGTCCCGAAGGGACG
>JAYSPO010001431.1:0-2068 GCA_043722015.1 Candidatus Kuenenia sp.
CGAATGCTTACGCCGGACTCATTTTCGGCTGTGTGGAATTGAACTGCGGGTGCGGCGGGCCGCGCGAGGAGCGTCCCGCGGGATGGATTCCCAAAGCGCGGGGCGATGCCCACGCGGTTAAACTTATGTGCCGTCCTCAACCGAGCGCGGTAGTTTGTGCATTGCCGCTGGCCAACGTACCGGAGGGCTAACGCCCGCCGCTCGCCGAATTGGCTCAAATCGCCCGGAAAAACGTTCAGAATTGCTGTTTCAGATTCACATCCTGACGCAGCTTTGCTAAACCACCACTATATCTGGAGGATTCATTGTGGCCACAAGCGGGAAATCGAAGTTCTTCGGCAACCGTTGAACAAGCCATTCTCAAAGACAAGGACGTGTTGGATGACATCTGTCTTACTCTTTCTTTTCATGTTTCTGACGTGCCTGATGTTTCTGGGCATGCTCTGGGGTGATCGGCTGAGTTTTCCTGGGCTGTTCGAAGGCAATTGGCTGAACCCGATCACTGGCTTGTTCAACGTGGTTTCACGAACCTTGGGTGAATTCCTTGAAGTGTCGGTCGAGTTTATTGTGGGCCATTTGTCGTGGGTTGTGGCGGCCGTTTCCGGAACTGCGGGTTTGATTCTTGTCGCTTTTCTCATGGGAGGCGGACTGGCGACCGACGCAGAAGCATACTATCGTGACACGGTCGCGCCACTGAATGCCGGCGGCGTGGTTGATCTCGTGCAAGAGGTCAAGCCAGCAGAGCCAATTCAGGAAATTGCGAACGGCATCATTCTGGCACAAGCCGACATGGACGATTCGAATTTCGTTGTGCAAGCGAAGGGTGGCCCTTACCTGTGGTTCGGAAGGCCCGAATATCAGCCTGCACGCGTGCGAACTCGCCGTCCGATTGACGGTTCAATCGCCGCCGGGCCGACGTCACGGCCATTGCTCGAACGTCCCGAACTGGACGTACGATTTGATCGATTGTCTTCCGAAACGCTGATCCCGGATCATGAGCGAACAATTGCGACCGATGGACGATTGCTCAACGATCTTCCCAACGTGCAGTTCGTGGATCGCGCTGTTCGAAATCTGCTGCGGGATAACTGGCGTGCCGGGCTTGGCCTGCCGAATCCATTCGGAGGCACTGGAGAGCCTGATGATCTGGTCCCCGAATCGTCGTCGGCGGTCCTGCGTGATCTGGAATCCCGCATCCGTGTGACGCCGGGTGTGATGGTTTCCAGACAGGATCTCCGCATCGAAAAAACGGTACCGCACAGATCAGCGACGGGCGAAGTGATGATGCAGATCACGATTACGAACATGGCCAGAGACGTGATCGATGGACTGCTGGTCCGGGAACTGCTTCCGGACGGTACGAAAGTGCGCGGGCATGTTCCGGAAGGTGTCCTGCGTGATGCGACGCTGACATGGCTGGTGAGTGACCTGCAGCCTCAGGAAGAACAAGTCCTCCGCTTTACGGTCATTCCTGCCGACGATCCGATCGATGGTCGCGACACATTGTTTGAATCTCAGACCGAAGTGTCTGCGCTCACCGCAGTCACGGCGCGTACCGTGGTGACAGGAGAAATGTTCCAGCCGGTGCCGACTCGGCCACCTGGCGGGACACTCCCTCCGGAAATCGCTCGTACACCGAAACTTCGGCTGCGGATTGCAGAACCCGAATCATCAGTGACGGCTGGAGCCTGGACGACCGTGATGTTTCGCATCAGCAATATCGGCAACACCAGTGCGGAGGATGTCCGGTTGCGACTCATCCTGGATGAAGTACTCGATCATCACGCGCTATCAGACGATGATCTCGACCGTCAGCTTGACGCCCCCATCGCCCGGATTGCCCCCGGTGAAACACGCGACTTTGAACTTGTGGTCAAGCCCCGTCGAAGTGGAGAAGCTGTATCAACCGCCGAATTATTCTTTGGCGACCAGTCACTCGACCTGCAGACTTTTCGCCTCAGCACCCGCGCTGCCAACTCATCCTCGTCTGCGCCAACTCGAGTCCGTCCGTAACGGCGATTGGCAGAAACAAACTTACCGAACCCAATTGACTTGAGCCTGAGGCGCT
>JAYSPO010001432.1:0-7607 GCA_043722015.1 Candidatus Kuenenia sp.
GCGTGCAGGAGGGCAAGGTTGTTGCCATTGCAGGCGATCGCAATGCAGAGGTCAATAAGGGCCTGTTGTGCGTCAAGGGTTATCATGTCGGAGCGGCGCTGTACGGAAAAGATCGACTGACCAAACCTCTGCTTCGCGAAGGTGACAGCTATCGCGAGATCTCGTGGGAAGAAGCCATCCGGACGATCGCAGATCGTATCCAGGCCTCGCCAGAACGTTTTGCCTTTTATGGTTCCGGTCAGTGGACGATTCCAGAAGGCTATGCCGCTCAGAAGTTTATGAAGGGTGGCCTGTCCAACAATCACATCGACCCCAACGCTCGCCTTTGCATGGCTTCAGCCGTGACGGGATTTCTTGCGACTTACGGTGTTGATGAGCCAGCAGGCTGTTACGACGATCTCGATGCTTGTGACGTGCTGATTATGTGGGGAAACAATCCGGCAGAAATGCATCCGGTTTTGTTTTCGCGTGCCATCGATCGTCGCAGTCGCGGAGAAAAGGTGACGCTGATCGATATCGGCACTCGCCGTACGCGGACGACCGAAGCCTGTCAGCACTATCTGGAGATGAAAGGCCACGGCGACCTTGCTATCGCCAATGGGATCGCACATCTGCTCATCAAGAATGGGACCTACAGCCAGAAGTTTGTGGATTCATACTGCAGTTTTAAGGCTCCGGATGATGCGAACCCCAATCTGCATGGCAAAGTCATTTCATTCGACAAATACAAGTCGTTGTTGGAACCGTACACGCCGGAGCATGTGGAGTCGCTGTCCGGTGTGCCTGCGGAACAGATTCGAATGCTCGCCGATTTGTTCGGCAATCCGAAATTAAAGATCACATCGCTGTGGTGCATGGGGATGAACCAGCACACTCGCGGTACAGCAATCAACACGATGGTTCACGGTATTCATCTGCTGAGCGGGCATTTTGGAACTCCTGGAAATGCTCCGACGAGTCTGACTGGCCAGCCATCTGCATGCGGTACCGTTCGTGAGGTTGGTACGCTGTCTCACGCACTTCCCGGCGGGATGGTTGTCGCCGACGCTGAACATCGAAAGATGGCCGAAGATATCTGGCGTGTACCTCCGGGACGTATCAATGGAACGGCTGGTCATCATACGGTCAAGATGTGGGAAAGCTTCTGCACACCGACGAGTCAGGGCGGTGACATCGGAACGATTTGGGTTCAGGTGACCAATCCTGGACAAACATTGCCCAATCTGAACAAACTGTTCAACCCCAAAGGAGACAACAAGGCTGGCCTTGAAGACAAGTTCCTGATTGTCAGCGATGTGTATCCCACCGCGACAACTCGACTGGCCGATTTAATTCTGCCTTCTGCAATGTGGGTCGAAAAGAATGGCATGGTCGGTAACTCAGAACGTCGAACGCAACAGTGGTTCAAAATGGTTGATCCGCCCGGCGAGGCTCGGGACGACTGCTGGCAGACAATTGCCGTTGCTTATGAGTTGCACAAACGCGGCATTGAGGGAATGAAGGATCGAGATGGTCAGTTTCTGTTCGAAGTAAAGAACGCTGACGGAGCGGCAGTGCCCATCTGGGATTGGGAACACTATTACGACACCAACGTCGATGAGCATCTGTTTGAAGAGTATCGAAAGTTTTCTCGCTTCAAGCACAAAGACCTCGCCCCTTATGGTGAGTACGTCAAGGCCAGAGGACTCCGCTGGCCGGTTGTGGAAACGAACGGACATTGGCAGGAGACGCACTTTCGATTTGCAGAAGGTTTCGACCCGTACGTGGCCGCTGGAAAAGAGATTCAGTTTTATCATTCTTCCACACACGATGACCGCGCTCAAATCTGGTTCCATCCGTGGATTGCACCGGCCGAGGTCCCTGATCAGGATTATCCTTTCATGCTGTGTACTGGGCGAGTCCTTGAGCACTGGCATTCTGGCTCCATGACTCGTCGTATCCCGGAACTCAGTCGTGCGATGCCCGGAGCTTATGCTGAGCTTCATCCTGAAGACGCAGCAACGCATGGTCTGCGAAACGGCGATCGAGTCAAAATGGAATCTCGCCGTGGATCTCTGGTGATTCCGGTTTGGATAGATGGTCGAGGCAAACCGCCGCGGGGGACGGTGTTCGTTCCGTTCTTCGATGAAACACTGCTGATTAATGATCTGACACTCGATGCCGTGGATCCGTTCTCAAAGCAGCCGGACTATAAAAAAGCGGCTGTGCGGATCAGTAAGGTGCCATCATGACTGCAGACCGAAAGTCGAATGCTGCGATTTTGATTGCCTTTGTCGTGATGTCTGTTGCTGTCGCCGGATACTTTACCGGACTGCAAGCACCGATGAAGGTCACTGCGGCCGATTCAAATTCGGCAAGAGTGAAACAACTGACAGATTCAAGTCCCACGACTGCGGAGGGAGTGATCCTTGCGACACACTATTCTGAAATGACTGCCACTCAAAGAACGGATCGTTCTCAGACTCAGCTGTCGACATTGAAGTCCACGATACAGCCGCTCGCGGAAATTCGAATTTCCCCCGAGGAGAAACTTGTTGCGTTGCAGCAGCGTGCCCGAAACCGGGCCTTCAATGGTGCTCCGCCGACTGTCCCCCATTCAATCGATCATCAATCGGACACTGCGTGCGTCGCCTGTCATCAGACAGGAGTGGTCACAGCGTCCTTGCGCATACCGCGCATGTCTCACACATTTCTGGCGAACTGCACGCAGTGCCATGTCGAAAGTCATCCGCGACACTTACCCTCCGAAGTCTTTCGGGAAAATCTGTTTGTTGGTCTGCCTGCTCCCACGGCTGGTCCGCGAGCTTTTCCCGGCGCTCCTCCTCAGATTCCTCACACCACGTGGATGCGATCGGACTGCATGAGCTGCCATGGCTATGAGGGAAGACACGGAATTCGGACAACTCATCCGTGGAGAAGCAACTGTCTGCAATGCCATGCTCCCTCAGCAGCGATGGAGCAGACACTCATGAGTGCCGAACCTAAGTTTCTATCCGGACCTGAAATCAGGAAGTAGTGCTGTCATGCCAGAGAACGCCAGAATATCCCGCCGCGACTGGTTCCGACTGAGACCTCAGCGATCAGAGGCCGAAACTCCGCTAGACAATACGCCGGTTGTAGATCGGAAGCCCGTGATGGGACAGTCGCAGGAAACCTTGCGACCTGTTGCGCTTCCAGAGAACCATGGCAGAATAGACCTCACGGAATTGCCACCAATGCGTGAAAGTTTGCTGGCTGAAGAACAGGTGCGACAGCTGTTTTCAGACATCGAATCGCTGGCTTCGGCAGTTTTGTTGATGCAGCGGTTACCCAATGCACAGCGTGCCACGACACCGGGACTCAGCACAACTGAACAACTCCGTGCGACAGAGACAACCTTACTTTCAGGCTCGATCCCGCGAGTGCAGATTCGCTATCACTGGGAGGCCGTCAATTGGATTGACACTCTGGAACGCCGCGAGGGCGGAATTCGCCTTGTGCGAATCCAACACGCGCCCGCAATTGCCGCCAGCTCGCACATGAGAAGCATTCAAGGCGATACCTGAACCAGTACCGAGATGTGTGATTGTGCACGCCCAACCGCATACCAATTTGCCCAGAGTGGGCGCCGTCGTTACGCAGACTTTTGCCATGCTCCCTCTGCATCGCGCAATAACTGACGCGGAACAGGCCTGCAGAGAGACGTCAGTGGCGAAGTTGCTTTTTCAGCCCGGCAGTTTGACGTGATTGTGTGAAGTGAAGAAAACCATCTCGCTGAAATTGGATTTCGGAGCCCGAACAGGATCCATGACTGCAGTTCGGAAGTCAAAAATGAGGATGAAGCAGAATAGCGTAGACGCTTACATAAAGTTTGATGTCCATGTCTCAGTGCGCCGAAAGATCCAGCGGGTTTGACGGCAGCAGCGATTGACCGAACGTATTCTTGAAGTAGCTATTTCTTCGTTCCCGGTTGAATATTCAATATCTGGACATCGACACCCACTTTTGGAAGGGATAGGCTTCAAGCTCAAAGGGGAATGGGCCCGTGACACTTGGCTGCGTGTCGCCGGAGGTATTCAGGATTCTTCAGGATCGATTCGATCTGAAGATCATTGAATCGTCTCCGTCGGCAGAATCTGTTCAACCGCGTGCGTGTCGGTTGTCGTCCTGCAATGTTCACCATCGAGTGCGGTCTTCGAAGTTGCGAATTTCGCTGACTGGACGCGTCAGCGAGGGATTGTCGGCAGTGACTCTATCCCTCGCTGACGCGTTGGGTTGTGCGTTGGCTGCGAAATACAACACACTCAATTTGAAAACCGTTGGTTCTGTCCATCAAGATCATCAGTCTTTCATGCGTCACGATCAGGCAGGAGTTCCTGTGAATGGCCAGTAACCATTCTCATCAGGATCCAGCCAGTGAATCTTTGGATGGCCAGCAGCCACGACGAAATTTCCTGACTATTGCCAATGGTTCGGCGTCTGCGGGATTGCTAGGGGGCTACGGAACGTTCGCCTACATGCTTGGAGAATCGTGTACCCTGCCGCAAACAAATCCAGAGGCTGGCTGTTTGTCTGTACCGTCGATCATTTGGCTGAAGGAGAAGCCCTGGACTTTACGTCTCCAACTGGTGCAAAGGTGGTTGTCGCGCGGCAGGGAGCCGGGACAACGGAAGTGGATTTCCTCGCTCTGTCCAGCGTCTGTCCACATCTTGGTTACCGAGTTCACTGGGAATCGCAAAACGATCGCTTCTTTTGTCCGTGCCATAATGGTGCTTTTGATTGGGACGGAAAGCCGGTATGCGGGCCACCGCAGGCCGCGAATCAGTCACTGGTCAGGTTCCCACTGAAGGTGGAGAACGGACTGCTGTTTCTGGAGGTCCCCATGGAATCGCTTGTTGCGAGTTCCTTGAAGCCTTTCGGGCTCCGTCATTCCGACGGCGAAGGCATTGGCCTCAACTCCTATCAATCAGGAGTCGCCTGACATGGGAATGATCGCTAAGTGGTTCTAGGAGCGAGTGCCAATTTCCGGTGAGCAACTCGCGGAGCTGACAAATGAGCCAGTATCGAATCATCTGAAACGCTGGTGGTTCTGCCTTGGTGGAATGCCCACGTATTTGTTCTTTGTCCAGATCGTGACTGGAATTCTGCTGGCCTTATATTACCAGCCGTCCGCTTCATCGGCATTTGAGTCGTTCGGTATATCACGGAAGAGGCGACCTTCGGCTGGTTTCTGCGGAGCATGCACAAGTGGGCGGCGACGCTCTTGATCGCGGCCATGATTCTGCATCAGATGCGAGTGTAGTTCACGGGAGCCTATCGAAAGCCGCGTGAGTTAAACTGGATGATCGGCATGGCGCTGCTGATGTGCACATTGTTGACCGGTTTCACCGGTTACAGCCTGGTGTTTGAACAACTGAGCTATTGGGGTGCCACGGTCGCAGCCAATATCAGTGATGCCGTGCCCATTGTGGGCCCGATTGGAAAGCAGTTGTTACTGGGTGGCGATGAGTACAACGCCCGGACGCTTTCACGCTTCTACATTCTGCACGCCGCCGTGTTGCCAACGACGCTGATCCTGCTCGTCATTTTGCATATTGCTCAGATCCGGATGCATGGCGTCACTGAATTTCCGGATCCCGACGATGAGCCATCAGCTCCAAAGCACTTCAACTTCTTTCCAGACCACATGCTGACAGAGTTAATGCTGGGTCTGGTGCTGATGATCATTTTGTGTGCACTGGCTGTCACGCTGCCAGCAACGATGAGGCCAAAAGCCGATCCACTTTCGACTCCGGAAGTGATCAAGCCGGAGCGGTTTTTCTACGTTTCGTTTCGCTGGCTGAAGCCTTTTTCGCTGTCGTTCGCGGTGATCAGTTCTGGTTTCATCGTGGGTGCCATGTTTGTGTGGCCGTGGATTGATCGGCTACTGCGACGAATCACTGGGATTGAAGAAGTGAGTGTTTACGTCGGCATCGTCGCGACATTTCTGCTGATTGGATTGACTGTTTGGGAAGCCGTTGTGGTTGATTGAAATACTGATTGTTAGGACCATCCGCACGAAGCAGATTATTATCGCTCTTCTCAGCAGCGCGTTTATCATCTCGTTGATATTCGTGCAGCGGCAGGAAGTGACTCGCCGAGAACAGGAATCCGGGCGCGGGGCAAAGCACGTCGCGATTCCGGCCAGTTCACAATCCTGCGTCAAATGCCATCAGCAATCCTCGCCAGGGATTATTGATCACTGGACCGGAAGTACCCATGCCGTTAAAGGTGTGGGCTGTGTGGAATATCATCAGGCCGAGAAACACGATGCGGACGCTTTCGATCATTACGGAGCTTTGATTGCCGTCGTCGTGACTCCTCGCGATTGTGGCCGTTGCCATAAGACTGAGACTGAAGAATTCATGGCCAGTCACCATGCGAAAGCCGGGAAGATTCTGGCCTCCCTGGATAATTTTCTGGCCGAGACCGTTGAAGGCTCGCGGGCTCCGTTCAATCCTCATTCTCCGACCCCCGGCCGAGATGTGACGATGGTCAACGGCATGGCCAGTGTCGATACGGGCTGCAAGCAGTGCCATGGTGGCAAAGTGGCACTGAAAGCCATTGACGGCAGTCTGATCACGGTCGATGAACTCAAGCCGGATGCCGACGGAAAGCCGACGAACACGGACATCATGTCACAGATCAAAAAGGCCACGTCCGGGCGTCCCATCCTGTCCGCCAGCAGCTGGCCAAACACAGGGATTGGTCGATTGAATCTGGACGGATCGCGAGGCTCCTGTTCAGCCTGCCATTCCCGGCACGATTTTTCGCCCCGTCGAGCGCGACAACCGGAGAACTGTGGAAAGTGTCACTTGGGGCCCGATCATCCGCAGAAGGAGATCTTTGAAGAATCCAAGCACGGCGTGGCATTCCGCGACCTGCATGATCATATGAATTTGAATGCCAAAGACTGGGTTCTGGGAGTGGACTACACGCAGGCTCCAACCTGCGACACTTGTCACATGTCGGTCATAGTCGCAACGGCGGCAAAGTCATCGAAGATTTGCTGAACCGACCGGAGCATACATGGTACGAGGAGATGAAGACGACCTTGAAAAAGGGCGTCGAGGATCACGCCGCTATGGCCGTGCCGGGTAATGCGGTTGTTGGCGATGTCGCTGAAGCCGCACAAGCGGACGCGGCGAAGGTTGATACCATCGACTCGGCATCGTCAGATGGTGATACGGCAGCAGCGGCATCGCCGACAGAACCGATTACACCATCGACTGAGAGCCGATAATTCATCATGCCGCACCGCAATCTGACAAAGCGGCTTCTTCCTCTCTGGACAGTTTGTGTCGAGACCAATTGCTGTATTGCGGCGGGCTCTTGCTTCTAAGACACGTTTCTCTATTGCCGGTTCAACACAGATTTTCAATGACTAAGCGGGGTGCGTTCGCTTCAGGACGTCATTCCACTTCAGAAGCTGTACGTCGCCTGCAGATAAAATTGTTCTGCATCGGGTCGAGCAAGCGGACCCTCGGTGACGGCATCGCCGTAGAAGAACCAGAAATATCCCGCCTGGAGGTTAAATGCTTTGCTGTAAGTCCATGTGCCGACAATGTCGAGTTCATTCCCCAGACTCG
>JAYSPO010001433.1:0-1034 GCA_043722015.1 Candidatus Kuenenia sp.
GGAACAGCAAGCGGGCGCATGTTTCGAATGAAGGAGCGATTTGGTGTAATGTGCACTCCAGCTCCTGAGTCGATCACCACCGTGTGAGCCAGCACGGAGGCCGACTCGGATAGTCAACCGAGCGACGAGGACGACGCACCGCCGCCCTGTTGAAAGTATTCATCGCCATCGAAACCGACACGACCGAGCTGTTGGCGACCAAATTGACCCAAACCTTGTCTGCCACCGCTGTTCGATGGCTCGCTGTGCACGTGTCTGCACCTGTCACCAAAACCACAAAGACCTGATTGAAACATACGACACAACTCACGCGGCTTTTGCTGAAACAACGAACCACCGCCGCCGTGCAGCTGTTGTACCTGTCTCAGTGGCACATCATGACTGAACTTGCACTTCGCACCGAATCTACACGATCCTGTTCGTTGCATATTGAAACACACCGATTTCTCCGAGACTCGATCGTTGCGGCGTTGTGCGTGGAACGGAGGTGGACGATGCTGCTGTAGCAGTGACGGAGCACTCGATGACGATGACGACGCGCCATGATCGGTGATCGGTGTGACGGAACCGATCGGCGTCGAATCGTCGCGCGACAACAGTTGATCGGTCTCTGCGTGTGGACGTTTGGTGCTGCGACGGTTGGACGCAGCATCTGCAATCGCATCGCGGATCTGTTGCGCCTCAACACGCAAATGAACTAACCATTCCTTGAACGCCTTCTCGGAGTGGATCTTCGAGGTAGTGTTCAAACGATCGAACACATGCACGCCTCGCACGTCTTTCTTGCTCGACGACTCGATCGCATGCATGAACACAGACTTCTTCACGTGATCTGGCTTGATCTGACCAGCGGATTCCAACTCGCTCACGATTTGCTCGAAACGTACCTCGAATGCATGGAATTCTTCATCATCAGACCAAATGACTCGCTGGAAACGAGTTTCGAGGCCCTGCAAATACGTCGCTTCATCACCAATGTAGCATAGGCGAAGAGCAAGCCACGCTTTGTATGCACTGTGCTCGGGCAGTGTGAC
>JAYSPO010001434.1:0-1128 GCA_043722015.1 Candidatus Kuenenia sp.
AAAACGCCGCGAGAAAATCGCCGCAGCTGCCGTCCGCACTACGGACGATGCACGGAAATGAACGCCGCTGGGCCAAATGGGTTCCCCGGACGCTTACGAGTTAATCGCCTATTGGGAGTCCGGCTGGAAGGCTCTTTTCGATTCGCTGTCAGCCCTCTCCTGCGGCGACTTGGGGAAGTCCGTGACCATTCGAGGAGAACTGCATTCGGTCCCACTGGCAATGCAACGCTCTTTGGCCCACTGTGCCTATCATATCGGCCAGATCATGTTGATTTCACGAATACTGGCAGGCGACAATTGGACGACGATCACGATTCCACGTGGCGGTTCGACAAACTTCAATCAGCGAGTCTGGGGTGCGGGGCATTACCAGACACCACCAGAAAAATGATTGACGGCCCGATTCTCATCATTCCTCAATCACTTGCGTCATTCATCAGAATCCACTTTCTTCCATTTCGCCAGCACCCATTCGGCATCCGACTCCTCAGCCTCAAACTCAATCGGCACATCCATTCCCGTGGGATGCTCGTCCGAGAAGTCGGTTCTCAAGGCTGAGTGGCGGTAGATCAATCCGGATCCTGCAATCCGACGAAAACCAAGTGAGGCCAGTTCAGCGTCAGTCATGTCGGTAGTGCTGTGCCACATCGCAAGGACGGTTGCCTGACTGAACAGCGAACCGATGGTGGCGATCACACCCTGAAGATACGGTAGCAGACGAGAATGGACAACGGCCCTCCAGATGAAGATCAGCGTGTCCGCATGATCATCGAGATTGAGTTCACTCTGAAACTCGCCGTGCTCGTCGAACAGTGCCACATACGCATCATGCAGTCCCTGTGAATCTTCGTCGCAAACATTGAACAGTGACATTCCGTCAACCTGAGCGTCACCAACCAATACCTGATCGGCAGCCATTTTGCCGAGCAGGATACGGTCCCCTGCGGCATCGCAACCTGAGATATCAAGCTGCAATGCTCGAACGTAGTCGCCGTAATCTGAGCGACCGATTGGCGTTTCGAACTGACAGGAGACGTAAATCATGCGTGGTCCAGATGAGACGGCAATTGCAGCGGTTGGCCGGCCTATCCGCGTTCATGTTCAAATTGTATCAGTCATCGAACGGCG
>JAYSPO010001435.1:0-4111 GCA_043722015.1 Candidatus Kuenenia sp.
CGGCAGGACAAAGCACTCCTGTCTTGTCTCGCAAAAAACTGCCCGCGCGGCTTTTGAATCGGAAAGTGGACTGTACAATTTGCACGCCTCCTGACCGGACGTCGGTGTGTACCGATGTCCGGTTTCTTTTTGCAACGACTGCTGCAGGGTGCTACCGCGAGCAGCATGCAGGAGTGCCACGTTCTTTTCTCGACGAGTGATTCAGTGCCGGCAACATCAGTGATTGGATTGCAGTGGGGCGACGAAGCCAAGGGCAAAGTTGTCGATCTGCTCACGGAAAAACATGACATCGTCGTTCGCTACCAAGGCGGCAACAACGCCGGTCACACGGTGAAGTTCGACGGCACGACTTACAAGCTCAGCCTGCTGCCGACCGGAATTCTGCATAGTCACGTCAAATCCGTGATCGCGCCTGGCGTTGTGGTCAATCCACACGCGGTCCTCAAGGAACTGGACGGTCTGGCAGCCGGAGGTCACGACTGCAGCGGTCGGCTGATGATCAGTGATCGGGCGCATGTGATCTGTCCGTGGCATTTGCTGGAAGAAGCGGCACTGGAGAAATCTCGTGGAGCCGCCGCGATCGGAACCACGATGCGTGGCATCGGCACCTGTTACCGTGATAAGGTCGGCCGGTCACATGCGATCCGCGTTGGAGATCTGATCAACCCTGATGCGTTTGCGTCAAAGGTTCGCGAGATCGTCCCCTTCAAACAAATCATTCTGAATGCCCTCAATCCGGACGGCGATCAGATGGATACCGACGCGATCATTGCCGACTACTCGGTGGCTGCCGACAGGATTCGTCCTATGGTGGCTGATTCGACGACCTATCTGCTGGACGCGCTTGAGCATGGCAGGTGGCTGCTGTTCGAAGGAGCCCAGGGAAGTCTGCTGGATGTCGATCACGGCACGTTTCCGTATGTGACTTCGTCAAATAGTTCCGGCTGTGGCATCCACAGCGGCAGCGGTGTGCCGGAACGAGAAATCAGGAAGATGATCGGCGTCGCCAAAGCCTACACGACGCGTGTCGGTGGTGGGCCGTTTCCATCCGAACTGGACAACGAAATCGGCCAGCGTATTCGCATTGCCGGTAACGAATTCGGCACAGTCACCGGACGGCCTCGACGTTGCGGCTGGCTGGACGCCGTTGCCACGCGCTACAGCGCTCGGATCAGCGGAGTCGATTCGATCGTGATTGCGTTGCTGGATGTGCTGAGCGGTTTCGATGAATTGTTTATCTGCGAAGCGTACGAAATCAACGGCCATGTGACGCGGGACTTTCCAAGCCGTTGCGAGGATCTGGCCGCCGCAAAGCCCGTGCTGCGTCGCGTCCCTGGCTGGAAGGAAGACATTACGGGAGTCACGAATTTTGCCGATCTGCCCGCGCGTGCTCAGCAATACGTCAACGATGTGAAAAAACTGGTCGGCAAACCGGTTGAAATGGTTTCGGTCGGCCCCGATCGGGCGCAAACGATCCGCATGTGAGGCAACGCGACGGACTTCGATTACCTGTATCCCGGACGGCTCCAGCCTTGGTAGCGCCTGCCCGCAAATCGAATCGTGTCTCTTGACGTGCCTTTCGTGGGGTTCGCTCCGGCAGGGAGAACCAGCGGGGGCTCAGGGTCAATGGGCTCCATGTCGCGGCTGATGTTGCCCCACCAGCCGCTGACTCCGCCACCAGCGGATGTCACACCAATGAGGATCGCCACAAGAATCATCGTCAGCAACACTGCGTACTCGACAGCCGTCGTGCCGCCCTCAGCACTCAGGAAACGATGAATTGATTTCTGTGTTTTCACAGGAGAGGCCCACCAAATGTCTTGCCGGAGAGTGATGGAAAACCCTACGTCACACCTTGAATGCTGCACAAAAGCAACACTTCGAAACCTGGTGACTTCTGCACAACTGGTTTTCCCTCTCGGCATCATCGACAACACCGTCCAAATCATCACAACAGGGCTACGCCCGTGTTTTGACCTCATTCTGCAGGATCGTACTTAAAGTCACCGGGGTTAACCACGTCCGACGTAAAGCTGTGCATTCGGCAATACGATGGCTTCCAGAAAATTGACGTTGTCGGGCATGGTGAGCATCGTCATTGCGGCGCGGACGATGGAATCAACGTCCATCATGGGCTCGTCATCGGATCCCAGACCAGAATCAACACGACGTTCAACCAGTACGTTGCCTGGATGCAGGCAACTGACGGCGATTCCGAATCGCCGGCCTTCCAACGCTGTGGCGTGCGTGAGTCCCTGCACGCCAAACTTGGCGGCCGTATAGGCTGCAGAGTTCTCCCGCGGACGCTGCGCTGAGATCGAACCAATATTCAGAATGCGCCCACGTCCACGCGGCTTCATTGTCGAAAATGCGGCCCGTGTGCACAAAAATGAACCAGTCAGGCACGATCCAATCACGTTGTTCCATGCCTCGAGTGGCAGAGTGTCAACAGGGCCTCCATCGAATGCACCGGCGTTGTTCACCACGATGTCCGGTGGGCCGAAGTGATGCGTGACTCCGTCGAACATTTTCTGCACGTCGGTCTCGTTACTGACGTCAACGGCGAACGGGAGCACTCGATCAGGCCCAGCGTTCAGGCGTTGTGTGGCTGCTGTAATTCCGTTCAAATCTCGGGAGCAGATACACACCCGACATCCACTGAGCAGCAGAGCTTGAGCGAGTCCAAACCCGATTCCTCGGCTGGCACCGGTAATAATGGCAACTCGGCCAGTCAAATCTGACATTCTTGAATCTCCAGGAGAGAAAGGGGTGTGAATAATCGCTGCTGGGTACGGATCGTGCAATGCTGGCTCAGTGAGGGATGGATAACCCACTGTACAAAAGCTCCTGCTCCAAACTCCAGGAAAAGTGAGCCCTTGCGGAGATTTGGGTGTCAGGATCAGGGACATGACGGAATTTTCCTGGTGTTCAGCCAATAAACACCTGAAACCTCCGAACTTGCCAAAATCCGGTTTCAGAGTGCTACAGAGTGCTTCAGGGAAAGCGGCAGCGGCTCGCCGAGTTGATCAATTGAAAGATGGTGTTATCGTGATTACCGTAAAATCAAAAACATCCAGCGTCGGATCGAATTCCAACTCCCGCAGGAACGTTAAACACGTCAAGGAAACGGATACAGCAGTGCTGCGATACGATCGCGTGGCAATGTTGGAAGCGGTGCTGTCCATTAGAGACCGCCAGCAGCAGTTCATCCGATGGGCCATAGTCGCCCTGCTTTTCCTCGCTGGAGTTGTCGTCATCGCCGCCGGAATTCTCGGCTGGTTGTCGTAGTTTTGGCCACCTTCCTTGCTTGGCGTAGCAGGCAAATTTCGATAGCCTCTCCCCAGGCGGTTTCCGGTTTGCACCTGAAGCTGCGGAATCGTCGCCAAACGGGGGAGGGAAGATTGTGTCAGAAGTACTTGATAGTTTTCAGATCGAATGGCATGGCAACACGGTCGTCGTGACACCAGCAGCAAATGTCGATTCACTCAACTGGGACCTGGTCGAACAGGCCGCAGATCTGGTGATGGAGCCGCTTGCCTCACAGCAAGCCCCGATGGTCGTGGTGGACCTCAGTCAGGTTGGCTACTTTGGTTCTGTGTTTCTCGCGCTGTTGCTGCGGTGCCACAAGTTTGTCAAGAAAAATGGCGGCGAGCTGGTGCTCTGCGGGGCCAATGAAACCGCACTGGAGCTGCTGCGCATCACGGCTCTCGATACAATCTGGGCGATCTATAAAACGCGAGAAGAAGCCATGCAGGCGCTGTTGAGCTAGTGCTCTGTCACGCATTCATTGATGGGTTGCGTGCCACTGGCTTTGCCAGTGCTCCCCATTTGAAGGAAGCACTGGCAGAGCCAGTGGCACACATCAATACACGACCGACAGAGCACTAGCAACATGAATCCTCCCAAACGCACGCCGCTCAAGCATGTCCATGAATCCGAAATGGACGTTATCGAGCATGTTGTCGAGTTGAAGCAGCATTCGGAACTCATTGAGGAAATCAAGCAGACCGCCGACAAATTGCAACGCGACGGTGCGACGCGTGGCGATCTCAAGATTCTGAGCCGCGCGCTGAAGGAACTGCGGTATGCATTTAAGGTCTTTGCGCCTTAT
>JAYSPO010001436.1:0-3469 GCA_043722015.1 Candidatus Kuenenia sp.
CTGCACCATCGTCTCTGGCGTGAAGAACTCACCGCCACGCTGACCCTCAGCCCGAGCGAAGTTGCCCAGAAAGTATTCGTAAATCCTTCCGAATTTGTCCCCCTTCGCATCGACCGCGATCTGCGAGAAGTTTTTCAGCAGGGAAGCGAGAATGACGTTGTCGATCTTCGTGTACGTCTTCGGCAGAACGCCCTTCAGTTCCTCGTTGTCGGCTTCAACGGCCTTCATCGCCTCGTTGATCGCCTTGCCGATGTTCTCCCCTTCCGGCAGAGCCAGCAGATACGAGAACCTCGCCTTGGGCGGCAAGTACATAACCCCTTTGGCTTGATAGTCTACTTTGCCAATCGCTCGACGACCCGAGCCTTTGCCTGACAGTTCCTTTTCAGCGATCGTGAATTGATGGTCGGCATGCCGCAGGAAGATTAAGCCCAGAACCGGAGTGGCGTATTCCGAAGACTTGAGTTCCGAGTTCGCCCGAAATTCATCCGCCGCCGCCCAAAGCCGACGTTCGGATTCTGAATGATTGTTTGCCATGTGGTTCTTGGGTCTGTCTGCACAATGAAATACTTGATCACCTGGGGCTGCATGATATCCACCTCTCGGTCCAACTGCACGTGAGCTGCAACTAATCGCTGTCGGTTCCCCGCCGAACGATGAGCTCGGTCGATTCATTGTCTTTCATCAGGACAGAAATTGTTTGGATTTCCGAACCCTTTGCCGATTGCTTCCGAAGGCTTCGTCTTGGGCGGATTCCTCATGGCGCATTTCCGAATCGCTGGTATTCAGCTGTCATTCGTGGCGATGGTCGTAACCCATCAGACTCACAGGCTTCATTTGAAGTCATCGATCTACAACAACTACCCGAACCACTTTACCAAGAGCAGCGGCGTACTTTTGCAGAGTTTCAAAGTCCGGTGTGTTTTTGTGGTTTTCGAGTCGCGAGATATTGCCTCTTGGAATCCCGGCGGTTTCTTCCAGCGTTCGCAATGACACGCCCTGAGATTCTCGCACACCCTTCAGCAGATCCACGGCGGAATCGATATCGGCCTGGCCTCGCAACTGGTCAACGATCGGATTCCAGAACGTGCGTTCCTGTTCAATGTTGGTCTCTGCCAACGCGACTTGAAACCGTTTGCGTTCGGCAGGCGTCGGGGCTCGTTTGATGGTTGCTGGTCTCGTCATTTCATTATCAATGTCAGTGCCAGTTTTCCGCCGAGAGCAGATGCGATACGTGACAGTTGTTCGATCGTTGCGGCGTTGCGTTCGCCTCGAAGCGTGCGACTGAGGTTGCTGCGGTCGATACCTGTTCGCGCTGCCAAATCCGTTAGCGAAAGATTTTGCCGTTCGCGTTCCCGCCGAATCGATTCGAGTAAATCTGCCACGGGATCTCCAGGAATCGCAGCAGGTTTTTTCAACGCAGCACGGGCTTGCTTCTGTGTGGTGGCGATTACTTTCGGCTCCTCTTCTTCCGCAATCGCTTTCATCATTCGATTGCGAAGTTCAGTTGTCATCTTCGGAATGGCCTTAGTCTGGCGTTTCATTGTCGTACCTTTCAGATTTCGTAGCCCGTAATCGGAAACACTGCCCACTTATCTTCGATCCACTCAAAGTCGGCGCAAACGCGACGCCCATCGCACGTTTCGCCGATGCGGATTGGCCTGCCCGATGAACGGCTGATTTCTTCTTTTTCGTAGTTTTCAAAAACAAACTCCCAGTCTTCCGAAGTCAGTCCGTGTTGCTCCACTTTATCTCGGTTTCCGCCAGATTCGTCAGACCACAGGTAGAAGTACATGGCCACTTTTCAGCCCCCGTAAGTGTTGTATAACTTTACAACACGTGCGCAGTATTGTCAACAAGACGATAACGATCGTCGTTAAGTAAGTTCCGCAATTCGCCGCGAAAAACTTTCGACCCGATCAATGACGATGAAAGCCATCTGGTTCGCGTGCGGACAGTCACGCCATGAACTGCCGATCGCTCGGGTATCCTTGACGGATCGCCAGGCTGCGGCTGGATTGCATGCGTCATAGCTGTCGAGGTAGAGTAAACAAATTGCCGGCCGCCATTGCTCGCCGTCACCGTCAGAATTGTATGCGGAGTCAAAACGTGAACTTACGAATTGTATGTTTTTTGCTGAGTCTCATCGTCGCGGGTGTTTCTGCGGTCGACGATATAGACCGTCAGATCGAGTTGCAACTGGCGGAATCCGACGACAATAAAGGAGAAATCGATCAGGCGTTAGCAAAGGTTCCCGACGAACAAAAGGAATCAATGCGATTTCTGGTGGCGTGGATGACCGGGGAAGATTTGAAACACTTGACTGCGGAACAGTTGCTGGAAAATGTCGCACTCGCCACCGAAGTGCGAAGTCTGGTTCCGTGGCAACAGCAGATCCCGGATGATATCTTCAACAACTTTGTTCTGCCACATGCCTGCTTCGATGAACCGCGCGATCCATGGCGCGCCGACTTTTACCATCGCTTCTGGCCGTGGGTGAAGGATTGCAGAACCACGACTGAGGCTGCGCAGATTCTGAACCAGAAAGTGTTCGCAGAACTCAAGGTCAGGTACTCCACTGGACGCAGACGTGCAAACCAGAGTCCTGCTGAGAGCATCGAACAGGGACTTGCTTCGTGTTCCGGGCTCTCAGTCATTCTGGTCGATGCCTGTCGCAGTGTGGGAGTCCCGGCGCGGATCGCGGGGATTCCGAAATGGGCGAACAAGGATGGCAATCATACGTGGGTCGAAGTCTGGGATCACGGCTGGCATTTTGCAGGTGCCGCAGAGTATGACCCGCAGGGACTCGATCACGCCTGGTTCACAAACGACGCCGCGCTGGCGGATCCCGAAAGCAAATTGAGCAGCATCTATGCGGTCAGGTACAAACCAACCGGCATCCATTTCCCGCTGCCGTGGAACCCTGGTTACGATTCCATTCACGCCGTAAACGTGACGGAACGATACGTCAACAAACGAGTCGAACTGCCGCAGGGGTCTGCGAGAGTTCTGTTTTCGGCAAAAGATGTGTCCGGCAAACGTGTCGCGTTGCGAGTCCGGTTATCCCAGGGTAACGCCGCGACCGGCCCGTTCAGCGGCGCCGGAAAAATTCCGGGAAAGACCCGCGATGAAACGCGGGACACCAACGATTTTCTGGAAGCGGTGCTGAAGAAAAATCAGACCTATGAAATCGCGGCGACAGATGAAACAGGGAAAATGACTGCCTGGGAATTCAGCACGACCGGAGAAGACCAACAGATGATTTCGTGGGAATGGAAGTCTCCCGATGAGGCGAAACGCGACAAGCAATGATTATGTAGTCCTGGCGCGGGCTTTGCTGTCAACGCTGGTTGAAGAGTCGTCAGTCGTCAGTCGTCAGTTGTCAGTCGTCAGTTGGCAGTTGGCAGTCGTCAGTCGTCAGTTGGCAGTTGGCAGTTGGCAGTTGGCAGTTGGCCGGGAGCAGTTAGCAGGG
>JAYSPO010001437.1:0-6855 GCA_043722015.1 Candidatus Kuenenia sp.
ACTGCACGCGGGTTTGTCGCACCGCCACCGATCACTCGCCTGCGGCTCGAGCGTCCGGAAGGAACACCAGCGGGCCCCGATGATGACGGAATCGGTTTCACGCTGTCCGAGATGGTCAATATGGCAGAACGCGCACTCCGCGATATAGGACTGACGTCCGGCTTCGCACCGCTGGTCATCATTCTTGGGCATGGTTCCGACTGCCTGAATAACCCGCACGAATCGGCGTATCACTGCGGCGCCTGTTCCGGAAGTCGAGGCGGTCCCAATGCCAGATCAATGGCGGCGATGTTGAATGATCCACGCGTACGTCGGCAATTACTGGCACGCGGTGTGGAGGTCCCTGAAGAGACCCGATTTCTGGGTGGAATGCACCACACCGCGACGGAGGCCGTGACCTACTCTGATCTTGAGCTGTTGCCGGCCTCTCACATGCGACAACTGCATCTCGCGGTCGATATTTTCGGACGCGTGGCCGAACGCAACGCACACGAACGCTGCCGACGATTTGAAACCGCCCGACTGGATTTTTCTCCTGCCGAAGCTCTGCAGCATGTGGATGATCGCACAGAGGATCTGGCTCAGACGCGACCTGAGTACGGGAATTCCACCAATGCCCTCTGTTTTGTCGGGCGGCGTAGCCGGATTCGCGGACTGTATCTGGATCGACGCTCGTTTATGATGTCGTACGATGCGAGTCAGGATACAGATACATCGATGATTCTGGCACGCATTCTGGCAGCCGTGATCCCGGTCTGCGAAGGAATCAATATGCTCTACACGCTGTCGTCGATTGACTCGAGAGGCTGGGGTTGCGGCACAAAGCTGCCGCACAATGTCACGTCGCTGCTGGGCGTCATGGATGGTGCTGCCAGCGATCTGCGACCGGGTTTGCCCTGGCAGGGCGTCGATATTCACGAACCGGTGCGTTTGTTGTTTATCATCGAATCCACGCCGGAAGCCATGCTGCGAATTATGGATCAGGATCCCAACGTTGGTCGTATCTGTCGCAACGCATGGGCGCAGTTGGCTGTGCTTGATCCGAAATCCAGTCGCATCCAGAGATTTGTTAACGGACAGTTCGTCGATTATCAACCTTCAACGACTGAAATTGCGACAGCCGAAAGTTCGCTCGACTGGTATCGTGGCTGGCGCGACAACATGCCGTTTGCGCTCATTCAGGGAAAGAATGGAAGTTAATCTTAATGCGATTCGAATTGACAATGGCGAGCGGCAGGGCGTCAGCCCTCCGTGGCCCGCGAAAAAAAACACGGAGGGCTGACGCCCACCCGCTCGCCGCTGCATCATTCCTGGCCGCGTGAAGAATAGCTGGTGTGTTGTGCATTCCAAATTTCAAATTTCAGATTTCAAATCTTAAGTCTTTCCTATGCTCGTTCAATTCGCAGGAATCATGGTCGTCATCAGTCCCGCAGCTTTGCTGGCAGTGCTGGGGCTGGCGACGCTGTTTCGCATTCCATTGAGTGAGCGTTCGGTCGCGAGATATGCGCAGGCTTCCAGTGTGATCGGGCTGATCGCGTCGCTTTGCATTTTGGCATACATGCTGGCCATGAATATTCGGAATGTGCCACTGGACATGGGGGACTGGGTGCATTTGGAAAATGAAGCGACCGAAACTGACCATGGCCCGGCCCATGTCCACGCTCCTGCCACCGCAGAAATCAGTGGCACAGAAACTGCGGAAGATGCACACTCCGAACACTTTCATTTTTTGCTGAAGTTTGTTTTCGACCGACTGAGCGTTCCGTTTGCCATCATGTCCTTTGTGCTGTGCGGGGTCATTGGTGCGTTTGCCTTTCGCTATCTGCATCTGGAGGAAGGTTATTACCGGTTCTTTCTGTATTATTCGATATTTCAACTCGGCATGATCATTTCATCGCTGGCAGGGACGATTGAGACCCTGTTCATGGGCTGGGAACTGGTCGGACTTTCGTCAGCTCTGCTGGTTGCCTTCTTTCATGATCGACCGGCACCCGTCCAGAACGGGTTGCGTGTCTGGTCCGTGTATCGCATCGCGGATGCGGCCTTTCTGGTCGCCGCATTGACGCTGCATCATTTGTCAGGTTCCGGTGACTTCGAAGCGCTGATGGGGAAAGGCGACTGGCCGGATGGACACGCGACGATCACTGAAAATGAGGCGCTGCTGGTGGGTTCACTGCTGCTGATTGCCGCTGCCGGCAAGTCTGCGCTGGTTCCGTTTTCCGGCTGGTTGCCACGTGCGATGGAAGGCCCGACACCGTCAAGCGCCGTGTTTTATGGAGCGTTGTCGGTGCATCTTGGAGCATTTCTGCTGTTGCGTGTGAGTCCGGTGCTGGAGTTGTCGCCGGTTCTGTGTGGCATGGTGGTGGCCCTGGGGCTGATTACCATGATTTTTGCCGCGATGGCGGCGCGAGTCCAGGCGGACGTGAAGAGTGCGCTGTCCTATGCATCCTTGATTCAGGTGAGCATTATTGTCGTCGAAATCGGACTGGGACTGCCGCGTTACATCCCGTTGATTCACATCATCGGTCACGCCTGTGTGCGGACGCTGCAACTGGTGCGAGCTCCGTCGTTGCTGAAAGACTACAGTATTCTGGAGAATGCCCTTGGGGATCACCTGCCGGATTCGCGGTCCGTCTGGCGTCGCTGGCTGTCGCCGGACATACGTGCACGTTTCTATCGCTTTGCGTGGGAACGCGGTTACCTGGATTCGATGCTGGACGATTTCGTCGTCCGGCCCTTTGTCAACATCTTTAAGTGGTCCGACCGCATGGAACGACGCTGGACAACATTTCTGTCCGGCACCAGCGGAGTTGAAGCGACGTCTGAGAGTGAACCGAGTGAGTCTTGAGGAGTTTTCGGTGTTCAGCAATCGCACTGGAGCACCGCGACGCCAACTGAAATTTGAAATTTGAAATTTGAAATCCGAAAACTGCCAACTGAAAACTGAAAACTGAAAACTGCCAACTGAAAACTGAAAACTGAAAACTGAAAACTGAAAATGATTCCGGAACTTCACTTTCCCTGGCTGGAATTCTCGATCCTGCTCCCGCTGATCGGAGCTGTCGCGTGCGCGATTCTGCCGAACCAGCAGGCTGCACAGCGTGTGGCGATCGTTGTCAGTTCGCTGACATTTTTGTTCACAGCTGGCGAATGGTACGACTTCAGCACCATGAACACATTTCAGGCGCACGACCATTGGGACATCATCCAGCGGATTTTCAGGCACGACTATTTCGTCATTGACGAATTGAGCGCTCCGCTGTTGCCGTTGACGGCACTGCTGTATCTGATGACGATTGTTTCGACGCTGCGGACAAAGCTGGGACGATTTTCGTTTGGAATGACGCTGATTTCGGAATCGATCGTACTGGCGACACTCAGTTGCCATAGTCCCTGGATGATCATCACGCTGCTGTCTCTGGCCTGCGTTCCACCGTGGATTGAACTTCGGCGCCGGGGAGCTTCAACCAGAATCTTCAGTCTGCACATGGGACTCTTCATTGTACTGCTCGTTCTTGGCTGGAGTCTGATCGATGATACCGCCGGGCCTAAGAGTGCTGAGTTGCTGCCTGCCACATTGCTCACGATCGCCGTGTTGCTGCGCGCGGGAGTCGTACCGGTGCACTGCTGGATGACGGATCTGTTTGAACATGCGTCCTTCGGGACGGCGTTGCTGTTTGTCGCACCCATGACGGGTGCCTACGCGGTCATGCATCTGGTGCTGCCGTTCGGTCCTGAGTGGGCCATGCGGAGTATTGCTGTGCTGTCACTCATTACGGCCGTTTATGCCGCCGGGATGGCCACCATCCAGAAAGACGCTCGACGTTTTTTCTGCTATCTGTTTCTCAGCCACGCCTCGCTGGTGCTTTCCGGTCTCGAGATCGTGTCCACCATCGGTTTGACCGGGGCGTTGTGTGTCTGGATTTCTGTCGGTATTTCACTGGGTGGATTTGGTCTGACGCTGCGATCAGTCGAAGCCCGCATCGGGCGTGTGAGCCTGGATCGCTATCACGGAATGTACGAACACACGCCGACTTTGGCGGGGCTGTTTCTGCTCACAGGACTGGCGTCGATTGGCTTTCCCGGCACCGTGGGTTTTGTGGGGATGGAATTACTCATCGAAGGAGCGGTCGATGTGTTTCCATTCGTCGGACTGGCCGTGCTGATGGCCGCTACGCTGAATGGCATCGCGATCATGCGGGCCTATTTCCGGATCTTCACCGGTCGCCGCTTTCAGACCACCGCCATCCTGAGATCTCGTTCGTCCGAAAGATTCGCGGTGCTGGTGCTCACGTTTCTGGTGCTGGGTGGCGGACTATGGCCACAACCCGGCGTCGCCTCCCGTCATCATGCCGCACAGGAACTGCTGCGATTACGCATGAATCCGGAACAAGTCATCAAACCGGACGACGATGCTGCGGTGCCTGAAGTGGACGACGAGCATCCCGCGCCGTCGCCGGACGGACTCGAACAGCACAACGATACCCCCGAATCAGAAGCCTTGCTGTTTAGCCCTGCAATTCGGAATCGTACTTTCTGTCACGCAATCCATGTCCGCGGAGATCCGGCGTTGTGAATGTTTGAATGGACTTCTACATCGCACAGTCCTGAATACTACCTGAACCGCCAAGCAGTCGTAAAACACATTTGAACAAAATCGGAGCTTAAAAATATGAACGTCGAAAATCGAGTTCCGCGCGGTAACGCGCGGGGTTTCGTCCAATACATGAAGGACGACATGATCTCAGGGTTATTGGTCTTTCTCATCGCACTGCCGCTGTGCGTGGGGATTGCACTGGCGTCCGGGTTTCCGCCGTTGGCGGGAATTTTTACGGCTATTATCGGTGCATTGGTGACCACCTTCATCAGTAATTCAGAAATGACAATTAAAGGACCGGCGGCAGGTCTGATCGTGATCGTTCTGGGATGCATCGAGGAATTCGGAGGCAATGGAATGTCGGGAGGCTGGCTGCCAACCGACATGGCGGCCTACAAGGCAGCTTTGGCGGTTGCCGTCGTCGCTGCGGCGCTGCAAATTCTATTTGGTCTCCTGCGAGCCGGGATACTCGGTGAGTTTTTCCCCGGAACAGTGGTGCATGGGATGCTCGCCGCAATCGGCGTGATCATTATCGCAAAGCAGTTACCCGTCGCACTGGGAATTACGGAAGCAAAAGGTGGACCGCTGTCGCTCCTGACGCAGATTCCGGAGTTTTTGATGCATGCGAATCCTGCGATAGCCCTGATCGGAATTGTCAGTCTGCTGATCATGTTTCTCTGGCCGCTGGTACGAAGCCGTGTTTCATTTTTGAAACCGATTCCCGCACACCTGATCGTGCTGATGGTTGCCGTCCCGCTTGGAATGGCACTCAATCTTACTTCGGCCCACGAATACGAAGTGTTCCACACTCACTACAAACTTGGGGAGCAGTATCTGGTCAAGATGCCGAATCAGATCTTTGGCATGTTCAACGAAATCCAGACGCCTGACTTTACAGTTTTGAATCAGTTCAGAGCGTGGAAGTGGATTCTGATGTTCTTCCTGATTGGCAGCCTTGAGTCGCTGCTCAGTGCCAAAGCTGTCGATCTGCTGGACCCATACAAACGCAAAACGAACATGAATCGTGATATGCTGGCCGTAGGCTTTGCCAATCTGGGTGCCGCAATGGTCGGCGGACTACCGATGATCTCTGAAATCGTGCGCAGCCGTTCGAACATCGACAATGGTGCAAAGACCCGCTTTGCCGACATGTGGCACGGAATCTTTCTGCTGCTTTGCGTGGGCCTGATTCCTACCATTCTGCACCTCATTCCTCTGGCTGCTCTCGCCGCGATGCTGGTTTACACAGGAACTCGTCTGGCCCATCCTAATGAATTCCGCAACGTCTACAGGATCGGTAAGGAACAACTCCTGCTGTTCGTAGTGACGCTGGTCGTGGTTCTGGCTACTGACCTGTTGATCGGTGTCGCCGTTGGCATTGTACTGAAGATGATTCTGCATGTGGCAAACGGAGTGCCCTTGCGTTCATTCTTTAAAGCCTATGTCGAAGTTGCGGATGTCGATGAAAACACGAGCCTGATCACTGCGAAGGAATCGGCGATCTTCAGCAACTGGATTCCGTTCAAACGTCAGATCGAAGAGATCGGACTGGTGCAGAAACGTAATATTGTTCTCGATTTGTCGGGTGCCACACTGGTGGATGCCAGTGTCATGGAGAAACTTGAAGAGCTCTCACATGACTTTGAACAGGAAGGTCTGAAGCTGGAATTGAAGGGGCTTGATGAGCTGCGCGCATTTTCTCCCAGCGCACACTCGACGCGCAAACGTGGTCTCACGCCCGTCAGACGCCTGACGCTCGTCACCGATCCCGAACTGGCCTCGAAACTGACGAAGGAAATGATTCGAATGGGTGCCACGGGCTATACCGAAATACCCTGCTTCGGAGCTGGCCGCCGCCTGGTGAGCAATGAAGATGCGACGCCACTGGAGCAAATTCGCGTGGAAGTTATCATGCCCACGAGAGTCTGTGATCAGTTTCTGGAGTACCTTCGCGTCAATGTGATTCCGCAGCATCAATTGACCGTGTGCGTGGAAACGGTTGAGGTGGCGAGGATCACTTCGTTCCTGAGTGAATCGGCCAAAGTGGAATCTCCTGCCCATCATTAGAGCGAAAGTGTTGTTGTGGTCTCCATGGGATTTGCAGGTCCTGCGTCCAGGCAGCAGTTCAAGCAGGTCTTGCCAGGCAGCAACTCGCGGCCAGCGGGCTGTTGATTTAATTGTAGGGTGCGTGAAGCGGAGCGCAACGCACCATTTGGGGAAAGCGTGAGAAACTGGTGTGTTTCGCTAGCGCTGCACAC
>JAYSPO010001438.1:0-8516 GCA_043722015.1 Candidatus Kuenenia sp.
CGATGCACCCACAATCCGTTTAACTTCTTGCATCGCGCCAAAGTCTCCGATGATTTTTCTGCTCGACAATTATGATTCGTTTACCTTCAATCTTGTGCAGCGGATTGGTGAAATCGATCCGACAGCGGAAATTCGTGTCGCACGAAATGACCAAATTTCCATTGACCAGATTGAATCACTGTGTCCCGCACGCATCGTCATTTCTCCCGGCCCCTGCACACCGTCCGAGGCCGGTCTGTCGCGAGAACTGATTGCCCATTTCGGACCGAAGATCCCTATCCTTGGTGTGTGTCTTGGCCATCAATGCCTTGCGGACGTGTACGGTGCGAAAGTCGTCCGCGCCGATCGCCTGATGCACGGCAAGACATCCATGATTTCGCACTCAGGCAAGGGTGTCTTCGCAAATTTACCAAATCCATTTCAGGCGACTCGTTACCATAGCCTGATCGTACCCAAAGACACAGTTCCGGATTGTCTGGAAGTCACAGCATGGGTGAATGAAGATGGTCAGTCATTCGAAGTGATGGGGTTGCAACATAAGGAATACCCGGTCCACGGTGTCCAGTTTCACCCTGAAAGTTTTCTGACCGAACACGGCTACGACCTGCTGCGAAATTTTCTGCGGATCTAAAGGTTTATACCGGCCTGCGCCCGATTCTCGCATCATCTCCATGAATTCAGCGTCACGGCTTTTCCGGGACATCTTCACCTGGCGTTCTTGCCTTGCCGAACGTCAATGTCAGTTCCTGTTCTTCGCGCAGGCGGCGAGAGCGGATCGTGATCCGGTCCTTGACAAGATTTCGAGCCCCTGGCACGACAATGATGATCTGCACGCGGTTCTTAATCACATCAATGCTGCTGGAGGATGTGAGTACGACTTCCCTGCCGTTTGCCGCCGGAGCCCGGGCGGCTGAAGGCATTGCTTTGTCGTAGGGCAGAAATTGTTTATAGCCATCAGTGCCGATGACTTCGCCCTTCAGGTCACTGACGCGATATTTATTCACATCACCTGGCAATCGCACTTCGATCACAATCCGGTAGGGCTTCAAGGGTTCCGGTGTGGCCGGAATTGTAAAGGCTGTAAAACTGCCTTTCGTAACCGCAAAGCCAGCTTCCGGAACCTTCAGCAGAATCCCGCCACCGTCACCGGCGTCGCTTTTTGAATCCTCCGACGACATACTTAAAGCTTCGTCGCTGGCGGACTTCAACCATGCCGCATCAGTTTCCTGCAGGTGCTGAGCCACCTGCTGCAGACTGCTCGGCTGCTGCTCCATTTTGATGTCAACGCTTCCGATGACCTCAAATTGCGGTAAATCGTCGAGGATCTCTTCATCGCCGAGCGACGCGGTAATCGGCTGTTGCTCTGTCTGTATAAGTTCCAACCAGTCGAACCCGAAGATTGGCAGCAGAATCAGCGCGGTTCCCCAGATCAGCAGATGAATCATGGCCGATGAAAAAAAACTCATCGACGCAAGGGTTGTGAGCGCGGCTGCGATACGGGCCGCGATGGAGCCTGAAGATTCTTCCTCAGCAAGTTCCGGTGGATCCACAAATGCCGGGACAGTGACGACAGTGCCTTGCTCATCCTCCGCGCGAGACGGTAGCGAAAGTGGCGAAAGCTTGTGTTTGCCAACCTGCAGTGAATCCTGCTCCGCAGCAGACTCCGGCATAGAAATATTCTCGAGCCGCACGATGTGCAGCTTCGCCCATTGAGTTAGGATTGAGCCCGTTCACAACCTTCCCACATGATCGCAGATTGACAGCATTCGTGTAAGTGTGACGTCCGGTTTTACGTTCTTACATGAAAAAAGCCCGACCATTTCTGGTCGGGCCTGAATTTGATGGCAGTGTGTCCGGTGCTTTACTGCACGGTCGGGCCGGCACAGCGAATCAGGTGGTCTTTGTCAATATACACGACTTCCACAGACTGATCCGTATGACTGAACGGAACCGGCCAGTAGGCTCGAATCGTCTTGTCGTAGTACACCGTGCACTTGTAGTGACAGTGGTGCAGACGGCAGGGGCCAACCAAAGGATAGACTTTACATTCATCCAGACGGTCCACCATGGGTTCGACGACGATCCGGACGTTGTTGTACTGAGTCTCTTCGAGGAACGCGAATCCTCCCGCCGGTGAATTGGGCAACGATCGCATCACCTGATCTTCACTTGGAGGATCGACGCAGAACACGTCGCCTTCTACCGGATCAAGCACGGGCGTCCGATCGTAGCGTTCCTGAGTCCAGAGTTTGTCCTCAATGAGCTGACTCTTGTAAGCTGAGACAGGCACGGGAGGCAACGTTTTCCAGAACGTCATGCCAGTCCAGATCACGTTGATAAATCCGCCGGTCAGCAGACAACCGCTGTTCGTCATGGTTGACAGACAGATGACTGCCACCACTGCGTTGCGTCGCAATTTACTGCCGAGCGTCTGCATGGGTTTCTTCCCGGTTTTCATCGTAGGCGAGTTCATGAATCAAATCCTGGCTTGCGAACCTGCTGCCGCTGTTCTGCGACTGGCAGACCCAAAGACTGCACGCCAAAAACTAAGGCGTCTTTCTTGATATCGAACGATCCTTTCCATCGACTTGTGAAAATGTTTCGATTTTGCGGATCAAGTTGTAAGAATCGAACGTATCGATCCTGCCGGTCATGCAGAACACCGCTGTCGCCAGGCGAAACCATGCGTCCAGACGTGACTCCGGCAAAATCTGCCACTGTGCGACACGCAGGATTTGCGCGAGTCAGGCAACGAATCGACTGCCGGAATGGACCAGCAGCCCCTGTGCCGTGAATCGCTGGCCAGGCTGTGAATTTGTAGGGTGTGACAAGCGCCAGCGCAGGCACACCAGGCCGCTGCATTGTCAGCCCATGTCTTGATGGATGGATTCATCTGAATGAGCGTGCCGAGTCTGGCATCGTCATCAACCAACAAATCCCCCGTGCTGGAACCTATGAAAATCTTAGTGCCAGGCGTACGAGTGGCGGTTTGCAGCACATCCAGATCGTGCGGAGTTGCTCCAATGTAGAAACCGAAATTCACATAGCACTTTTGCGCGGCGATCAGCAGTTTGTCTTCCAGCGCCTGCAACGTGGTCGTGGTCGGTTTCGTGTTGGGCATTTCCAGAAACGAAGTGACGCCGCCTTTGGCACAGGCCTGCGTGGCACAGTGCAGATCTTCCTTATGTGTCAGTCCTGGTTCACGAACATGAACCTGATCGTCGATCAGGCCAGGCAACAGATGCAGTCCGTTCGCGTCAATCACATCATCCGCCGTGGCAGAATCCGGGGCACCGATCGACGCGATTCGATGACCATCGATCAGGACGTTGATACGTTCCGCAGCGTCAGGCAGCACGACCATCGCGTTCCGAATCAGCGTTTTCATGCTTCGTATCAACCTTTCAACTGCTGCTGCGCCCAATCCCCAAGCGCCTGCTGCACGTCCTTCATGGCGTTGTCGCCCGCCGCGCGGGCGGCGTCGAGATGGCCGTTGATCACATCAGACTGGCAGAAAAGATAGAACTTGATTTTCGGCTCAGTCCCTGATGGGCGGCCTGCGATCTGAACTCTGACGGACTGCGATGCATCTGACTTATAGACCAGCAGATCGCCGCGTGGATGAGTGATCCCCTTCAACGGAGTTCCTGACGGAATTGAAATGCATCGCCCTGTGCTGTAATCAAGGGCTTCCGTGAATCGCACTGATCCAAACTGAGCTGGCGGCGAGTTACGCAATGTCTGCATCAAGCCGTCAATTTTTGCCTTGCCTGTCGGCCCTTCGCAGTAGATCGACTTCTGGCCTTCGCAGTGATACCCGCAATCTTTGTAAAGTTGATCGAGTTGCTTCAGCAGCGATTTTCCGTCCGCCTTAAGTTCCCCCGCCAATTCCAGAATATACAACGCCGCAACACTGGCATCTTTGTCGCGGCAGTATGAACCCGCAAGGAAGCCGATCGATTCTTCTGTGCCGAACACAAAGTGATCGGTGCCCTGTTCTTCCATGGTCTGAGCGATGTACTTGAACCCGACCAGCAGCTCGTAGAAGCAGCGGGCACCGTGATGCTCTGCGACCGCTCTTGTCAGCGGCGTGGTGACCAATGTTTCAACCACGTAATCCTGCGGTGAAAATCTGCCTGAGGCTTTTCGTTTGCGAAACAGAAAATCCGTAATCAGTGCACCCACCTGATTACCGCTCAGGGGCGTGAATCCGCCAGTCGAATTTCGGACCATGACGCCGAGTCGGTCGGCATCCGGGTCGGACGCAAGAATCAGGTCCGCCGAGTTGTTCGTCGTTTTGATCCACTCCACGACGGGACTGAACACTTCAAGGTTCTCCGGGTTCGGGAAATGGTTCGGCACGTTCGGGAAATTGCCGTCCGCCGCGCGGTGTGGCTCGAAGATCGAGACATTCTGAAATCCCGCCGCCTGGATCACCGCGTAAACATTGGTTTCACCCACTCCGTGCAGAGGTGTGTACACGGCACTGATGGATCGTCCGGGAGATTCGGAGAGCTTCACGACCTCCGCAACGTAATCCTTGTCGATGTCTGAACCCACAATCTGAATGCGTCCATCCGCGACAGCAGAAGCGAAGTCCACGGTGGGAATCACGTCGGCTTTTTCGACTTCTTTGACAATGCCTTTGTCATGCGGAGGAATCACCTGGGCTCCATTATCCCAATACGCCTTGAAGCCGTTGTCAGCAGGCGGATTGTGTGAAGCGGAGATTACCACCCCGACGTTGCAGCCCAGCTTGCGGACCGCATAAGACAGTTCCGGCGTTGAACGGTGCCCATCAAACAGGAATACGTGCAGGCCATGAGCCGCCATGGTGCAGGCGGTAATTCTTGCAAAGTGTGGTGAATTGTTTCGCGTGTCATGGGCGATGACTGCGGAACCACCGGTCTTGCATCCGGTCGTACGCAGATAAACGGCCATGCCATGCGCCGACTCGGCGATCGTACGATCGTTGATCGTCGCCGGCCCCATTTCGCCCATGGAACCGCGACGACCGCCGGTGCCGAACGGGATGGCCGTCCAGAACATCGCGTCGAGCTTTTGCCATTCTCCAGCTTTGATCAGTTCGGCGATACGTGGGTGATACTGGGCAAAACATTCTCGAGTCAGCCAGGATCGCAGATTTGCCGGAGAATCCGCTGTCAAATGCCCATCTTTCGCCGCCTGATTGATCAAAGTCAGCATGTCGCTGGTCATTGTGAAAAGTTCCTGTGAGTCGATCGAAATGGTCGCCAATGCCTTGTGAAACGTCGATGCCAACGGGGAAGCGGTGCGTGCGTGTGCGACATGCAACGCCGGTAGCCATCAATAAATCGCCCCATTTTGTCGCCAACAATGTAGCGGCGTGACGCGAATGCTCGCACGGCATCCGGTCCCGAACCAGTCTGACGGCCTGAAAACTGCAACTTCCGGAAAGGATTTCCCGCGAACAAAAGTGATGAAAAAGCAGCGGAGACAATTGACTATCAATTGACTTCGCACACTCGTTCGAGCAACATAACGAGGCAAAAACAGCGACGTCGGAGAAAGCGAAACTGATTTTGCTCCGATCAGCCGAAATGTGTTGGCGCGGCAAGCTCCGCGAAAACAGCATTCGGAACCTCCCGAACCGGTTTGTGCAGAGCAATGGAACGCCACACCTCCGGCTGAACGACCCCATCTAAAATAGCTCGCACCCGCGAGTCACATCATTCTCATCGATTTCCTCAGTTGCCCTCTGTTCTATCAGTTCCTACGCAATACGCGAACATTCCGGTCGTCGGCATTGTCGGTGGCGTCAGCGCTGGCAAAAGTTCTGTCGTTCGGAATGTCCGGGATCTTCAATTGTGTGTGATTGATGCGGATCGCATTGGCCATGAATTGCTTCTGACGAACGATATTCTGAAGAAACTCAGCGATATTTTTGGAGAAGATATTCTGGAAAATGAGGGATTGGTTTTACGACAGCGGCTGGCAGAAAAAGTTTTTGGTGATTCCGATGAGCAGACCAGCAATCGAAACCGGCTGAATGAACTACTTCATCCGGCGATTCGGAGTGAGATACTTCGTCTGATTAAGCAGGCTCCGCAGGACGCGGACGCCATAATCCTGGATGCTGCCCTGTTGCTGGAAGCTGGCTGGGCAGACGAATGTGACGCGGTGATTTTTGTTGACACTCCCGTAGAATTGCGGCAACAGCGTGCTGCAGCAAGTCGCGGTTGGACTCCGACAGAGTTTCAACGTCGCGAAGCATCGCAATGGAGTCTGTTGAAGAAGCGTCAGAACGCTCAGTTTGTCGTCGATAATTCCGGTTCAGCGGAAGTGGCGGCTGAGCAGATGAAATTAGTTCTGGGAAAAATCATTCAGCGGCACAACGCTCGCCGCCGGTAACTTTTTAAACCTGACCACACCAAAATAACCACTCTATTGAACAAATCAGTCGGATCGCACCCGCGTCCGACGCGTACCAAATACCTGTCTCGCTCTGCTGGTCAACCCACCACAAATTCCTTTCTGGAGGCCCGACGCGGCCATGTCAACACGCAGTACAAGCCCTGATGATCCTCGCCCTGGCGGAGCCCCGCGTCTGCTTCGCCGATCCGATACACGCCATGACGCTGGCGGCATCGACAAAGCAGTCGAAGAGACTTTCGCCCCTCCTGAGGGCACCGAAATCAACATCGCTGAACTGCAGCGGATGTCGATGAAAGAGCTCATTGCCATCGCAGAGCAGGCGGAGCTGACCGAATACCACGGTCTGAAAAAACAGGATCTGATTTTCAAGATCCTCAAAGAGCGGACTCGCATGAACGGACTCATGTTCGGCGAGGGGACCCTGGAAATTCTGCCTGATGGATTCGGATTTCTCCGCAGCCCCGACTATCACTATCTGCCGTGTCCGGATGACATCTACGTCAGCCCCAGCCAGATTCGTCGCTTTGGGTTGCGCACCGGGGCGACCGTCGCGGGCCAGATTCGTCCGCCGAAGGAAAACGAACGTTACTTCGCCCTGCTGCGCGTCGAAGCGATCAATGGGGAAGACCCGAATGAACTTACCAACAAAGTGTTCTTTGATGACCTGACGCCGCTGCATCCGGAACGGCGCCTGCGACTCGCCGACAACGCCGAATTTCTGAGCACACGCATCGTCGATCTGATCGCACCGATCGGACTTGGCCAGCGTGGCCTGATTGTGTCACCGCCGCGGGCTGGAAAGACGATTCTGCTGCAACAGTTGGCGAAGGCGACACAGCAGAATCATCCGGATGCCTACGTGATCGTGCTGTTGATTGACGAACGTCCGGAAGAAGTGACGGATATGGAACGCAAGCTGAAGGGCGTTAATTGCGAAGTCGTCAGCAGTACGTTTGACGAACCGACATCGCGGCATATTCAGGTGGCAGAAATGGTCATCGAAAAAGCCAAGCGCATGGTCGAATACGGCCAGGATGTCATTATCTTCCTCGACAGCATCACACGCCTTGCCCGCGCATGGAATACGGAAATTCCGAATTCCGGAAAAACTCTTTCGGGCGGCATTGATGCCAATGCGTTGCAGCATCCGAAGCGATTCTTCGGTGCCGCTCGCTGCGTGGAAGAAGGCGGCAGCCTGACGATCATCGCGACGGCATTGGTGGATACCGGCAGCCGGATGGATGAAGTCATTTTTGAAGAGTTCAAAGGCACCGGCAATACAGAGTTGCATCTGGATCGTCGCATGGTTGAAAAACGCATCTGGCCGGCAATCGACGTCAATCGCTCGGGAACCCGCCGTGAAGAATTGCTGTTGAATGAAGAAGAATTGAAACTTGTGTGGGTGCTTCGCCGTGTCCTGAATGACATGAATCCGGTTGACGCGATTGAGCTGCTGGTGAACCGTTTGAAACGGACGAAGTCCAACGAAGAATTTTTGCTGTCGATGAATCTTGGATAGGTCGAATGTCTATGCCCACGGAACTCCACGGACAACTCAACGCTGCCGACTCATCGTTCGCGATCGTGGTGTCGCGATTCAATGATCTCATTACAAAGCGATTACTTGAAGGCGCGATCGAAACGGTTGTGCGTCATGGTGGCACCGGCGACAGGATTACCATTGCCTGGGTGCCGGGTTCGTTTGAAATCCCGCTCGCCGCATCAAAGTTCGCAAAGTCCGGTAAGTACGCCGCCGTGATTTGTCTGGGAGCCGTCATTCAGGGTTCGACAACGCATCACGAATATATCAACAGCCAGGTCGCATCCGGCATCATGAGTATCACTCGTGAAACTGGAATTCCGGTGACGTTCGGCGTCATCACCTGCGAATCGATGGACCAGGCCCTCGACCGCGCGGGCGGCAAAGTCGGGAACAAAGGCCAGGAAGCCACACTGGCCGCCATTGAAATGATAAACCTGCTCAGGAAGATTTGACGTAGAGGCGAGCGGCAGAGCGTCAGCTCTCCGTGTGTCTCGTGGGGTAAGTCGTGTCGGCAATACATCTAAAACATACACGGAGGGCTGACGCCCTGCCGCTCGCC
>JAYSPO010001439.1:0-6548 GCA_043722015.1 Candidatus Kuenenia sp.
GCATCCAACCCGGCGTCGCTTGTCGTTCGAAATCGCTCACAGGCGCTGCTGCATCTGAGTCTGCATGATGATCCGGGGGAACTGTGCAGTGTCGCACGATTGCCTCAGACGATTGATCTTGCGTCCAACAAAGAAACCACGGTCCATTATGTCGTGACGCCTCATCGTCGCGGAGCCTCCGAGATGGTCGCCGTGCATTTGCGGTTTCCAACTCGTCTGGGGCTGTGGTCGCGCCAGCAGAGGCGACCACTCGTGACCCCCATTCGCATTTACCCCGATATTCGCGCGGTCTATCGGTACGAACTCATGTCGCGGCAGAATCGACTGTCCGAAATCGGCGTGCGGATGGTGCGGATGCCGGGCCAGGGCCGCGAATTTGAACGCCTTCGTGAATTCCGTTACGGCGACGAAATTCGCCAGATCGATTGGAAAGCCACGGCTCGCCAGCGCGCCCTCATCAGCCGTGAATTCAACGTCGAACGCAATCAGAACATCGTCATCATGGTCGATTGCGGTCGCTTCATGCGGAATGAGACCGATGGCATCTCGTATCTTGACCGTGCACTCAACTCGGCCATCATGCTCAGTTACATCGCGCTGGGGCAAGGTGACAACGTGTCGCTGCTGGCGTTCTCCAACCGCATCGAACGCTTCATTCGGCCGGTGCGAGGCAAACCGGGAATTCAATCGATTCTGCGATCGACCTACGATATTCAGGCATCGTCACATGCGTCCGACTACAGCATGGCGCTGGAGTATCTGACGACCGTCCAGCGCAAACGAGCGCTGGTCGTGCTGATTACGTTTGTCACCGACGAACTGCAGCTTCGCGTGATCGGCGACAGCTTGAAGCTGCGTTCGCTGCCTTATTTGCCTCTGTGTGTGCTGTTGCAGGACGTGGGTTTGCGAGCGATGGCAAATCGTGTCCCGGAAACCGACCTGGATGCCTTCCATACCGCTGCCGCTGCGCAGATCCTGACGGGGCAATCTCATGAAGCGGCATCGCTTCGAGAAGCCGGGATCATGCTCATCGACACGCCACCGGATCTGCTGACCGAGAAGCTGATCAATGAATACCTGAGCATCAAGGCCCGGAATCTGATGTAGAATTTTTCCCCGAATCCGGCGCGCGGTGCGGCGTCAGCAGCTCGGTCCTGGGCTGCAATTCCTGTAGCTTGGACATTCAAGTCCGAGATATTGACCAAACAAGGTCGCATTTTCGAGCGGCTGTCAAGGGACAATAACGTTCGCTTCGACCGTGTTTTATGGACATGTGACGGACATGAATGTCCATCCTACATCCGATCGTTCCGCCACAAGGGCGATTCTTTCAATACGCTCAGATGAACCAGGAAATTGCCACGTACCGGCAAGCTGACGCATGCCGCTCGCCGAGACGATTTGTATTCGCATTGCGAGACACTACGGCGATATACTCCGCATGGCTCCCTGCCATTCAACGCCCTGCCTCGCCACTTGTCTCCGGCCATTCGCATGACTCTCAATCGCCGCCAGTTTCTTGATTCCAGCAGCCATGGATTCGCGTCTCTGGCTGCGGCCATCATGCTTCACGAATCGGCGGCGGCGGCGAGCGCGACATCCTCGGCAACGAGCGACGTCGATGCAGGGGTTCTGGGCGGTCTGCTGCACCATCCGCCAAGAGCCAAACGCATTATCCAGTTGTTCATGGCCGGGGCGGCAAGTCATATCGATTTGTGGGATCACAAACCGCAGCTCGAAAAGCATCATGGCGAGACATCGGACTTTGGCGAACACGTCGAAGCGTTTCAGGACGGCCTTGGTCCGTGGATGAAGTCTCCGTTTCAGTTTTCGAGGTATGGCCAGTGCGGCAAGGCGCTGAGTGAAGTCGTTGCTCCACTGGGAGACTGTGTGGACGACATGGCGTTTGTGCACAACATGGTGGGTAAGACCGGTGTGCACAGCCAGGCGACGTATCTGCAGGCGACCGGATTCGATCGACCTGGATTTCCCGGGATGGGATCGTGGATCAGCTACGCGATGGGTTCGCTCAACGATAACCTGCCGACGTTTGTGGTGCTGCCCGATCATCGAGGCTTTGCCAGCAACGGACCGAAGAACTGGGGTTCCGGATTTCTGCCCGCCAGTCATCAGGGAACGATGATTTTCCCGCAGCGTAAGACTCCGATTGACGATCTGAATGCGACCGCTGATTTTGTGACGCCGAGTGCGGAAACGGACGGCCAGTCACTGCTCAGATCACTGAACGATTCGTACCGCCGCACTCGTCCCGGCGATTCGCGTCTGGACGCACGACTTCGTTCGTACGAACTGGCTGCGAAGATGCAGTTGAGTGCTCCTGAAGTTTTCAATCTCGCGGACGAAACTGAAGCAACGCTCAAAATGTACGGCATCGACAAACCCGATGCCGTCTACCCGACCGAGATCAACATCCCGGAAGAGGCCGAATACTTTGGCCGCAAGTGTCTGATCGCGCGGCGCATGCTCGAACGCGGCGTGCGGTTTATTCAGATCTGGTCTGGTAATGACAACGGATTTCCGCGCCGCAACTGGGACAGCCATGAAGACATTGAACGCGACCACAAACCACTGGCCATGGGCATGGCGATTGGGACTGCCGCGTTGATCAGGGATCTGAAACAACGCGGGCTATTGGATGACACAATTATTCTCTGGACGACGGAGTTTGGTCGCATGCCATCGACTCAGGGCAGCAAGGGACGCGATCACAATCCCTATGTGTTTACCAACTGGCTCTGCGGAGGCGGAATTCGCGGCGGAATCAGTTACGGTCCGTCCGATGAATGGGGCTACAAACCCCTGGATCGTGACAACCCCACGCAGGTATACGACATCCACGCAACCGCGCTGCACCTGCTTGGAATCGACCACACGAAGTTGACCGTGCGACATGACGGCATCGACCGCCGCCTGACCGATGTCCACGGACATGTGCTGCACGATATTTTGAGCTGATTTCCGTCTTATACTCCACGCGGTTGGAAATGAGTCCGGCGAGCGGACCGGCGTGAGCCCTCCGGTACCTCGTTTTTGTACCGGCAAGCTGACGCATGCCGCTCGCCAATTGTCTCACGCATGACCGCGCGGAGTATAAGTACAGCCCCTTGACGACCGAAAGTGGACGACCGTTCTTCGTCATGGAACTTGTGCGCGGCGTCCCGATCACCCAGTTCTGCGACCAACGGAGACTCACCCCACGACAGCGATTGGAGCTGTTCGTCCCGGTCTGCCAGGCGATTCAGCACGCGCATCAGAAAGGAGCGCATCACGCATGTGCCATTCGACGTAATACGCCAGCATGCACGGGGCGTTTGTCTGGCTTGCTCAGGTCGGATTTGTGGCGGCAGGAAAAACAAAGTCCAGGAAAATCCCGATATTTTCTGGCTACAAATATCATTTACAAGTGACCGATTTCTGACTAAACCCCAATCTTCTACAGCTCGAAGCTCATTTTGGAGCCGTTCAAGATCGGGTTAAGAATTCGGATCCGTCGGTCGCCCTGCGCAGGCCGGAATGTTCGTTGAGTTCGGAGAGAATCAGAGACACCGTATTCTCAGCAATCCGGCGATGTCGGAATCGTTGCCGCGCGAGGTGTGATCCAGGAAATGTGCTCGCTTCAGTTCATGGTGCGGCGTCTGAATCAGTCAATGTCCTTGCCGTTACAACGTCATCCGGCAGCAGGTGTCCCATTTTTTCTTTTTTGGTCGTCATGTAACTGGTGCGTTGCGATTGCGGAGGCGCGACGATCGGAACTTGTTCGATCACATGCAGATCAACTCCGGTGTAGACGAATGCGTCAGTTTTTTTCGGGTTGTTGGTCAGCAGCCGCACGCGCGACAGACCAAGATCTTTCAGCACCTGCAGGCCGACCATGTAGTCGCGCATGTCGGCTTTGAAGCCCAGACGATGATTGGCCTCAACCGTGTCCAGACCCTGATCCTGAAGCTGATAAGCTTTTAGTTTGGCAAGCAGGCCGATGCCGCGTCCCTCCTGAGGCAGATAAACAACGGCCCCGGTGCCTTCCTTGTAGATCATTTTCATGGCCATGCGTAACTGATCTCCGCAGTCACAGCGCAGGGAATCCAGCACATCGCCCGTGAAGCAAGACGAATGCATGCGAATCAGCGGCGCATCGACCTTGCTGAGATCACCCCAGACCAGTGCGAGCGGTTCCTGGATTTCATGGGCGACCTGATAACCGATGACCATCGGAGTACCAAATTCCGCCGTCGGCATTGGGACGGAAAC
The DNA here is from genome assembly GCA_043722015.1 of Candidatus Kuenenia sp. Classification (GTDB taxonomy): domain Bacteria; phylum Planctomycetota; class Planctomycetia; order Planctomycetales; family Planctomycetaceae; genus SXXK01. The sequence continues at coordinate 4,270 of JAYSPO010001439.1, forward strand.
GATGCGCGTAATCAGCTGTTCGCGGAGGCGGCGAAAGCGGATCAGGTCTTCGATGGAGATCATCGGAATGTCGTATTCTTTGGCGAGCGAATGCAGCTCAGCCAGGTCCGCCATGCCATGACTTGTCTGGCTGCAGATTTCAATCAGGACACCGACCGGGCGTTTACCCGCGAAACGCATCAGGTCGATTGTGGCCTCCGTATGACCGGCACGCCGCAGGACACCGCCGTCCATGGCAGCGAGCGGATTCACGTGTCCCGGCTGCAGAAAATCGTCGGCGACAGAGCCGGGATCTGCCAGTGCTCGAATTGTGCGGGCTCGATTGAGAGCACTCACACCGGTGCCGGCAGAGACATGATCGACCGCACGGAGGAACGCGGTTTTGTTCGGGGCGTTGTTGCTGGATTCATCGACGACCGGACGCAGTTTCAGTCTGGCGGCTTCTTCAGCGGCGACCGGGACACACAGCGTGCCGCGACCGATTCGCAGCATGAAGTCAACTTGCTCCGGCGTGATGGATTCCGCCGCGCAGATGAAGTCGCCTTCATTCTCACGGTCTTCATCATCGACAACGATGATCATGCCACCCTTTTGGAGGGCATCGATCGCCTGCTGAATAGATTGCAGCGGCACGGGTTTTCTTCTGCGTAAACGGAGGAACGGGATTCGTGTGGCGGATTCTGGCCAGCCGCCCATTCTACGCAACATTGTGTTCGAGACAACTCGGTCGAGTCTGCATGGTGGGCCAGCGCGGCTAATCGCCGCTTGACCCACCTTACTTGGGGACTGTCGTTCTAGTCCACAGTGTCAGCAATTTCGTTTAACGGCGAGCCGCAGGCGCAGGCGAAACACGGCAACGACGCCTGCGGCTTGCCGTTAAACGATTAAAACGACAGTCCCCTTGCCCGACGTTGTTAAAACGACTTCAGCAGTTCGCGGCACTGTTGCACGGCACCAGCGAAGCGGGGCTGCCATGTGCCGTCTACAGCTTGTTTCAGCAATACTTTCGCTGGGACGACGCGGCCTGCGGCTTGCAGCATCCGAGCGTGTTCCAGCAGGATTTCCGGATTTGTAGATTCAAGTTCGAATGCCTGCGTCCACGCCATGTGGGCGAGATCCGTCTGCGTGTCAGTTCCAAGGCTGCGGGCCAGAGCGATCCAGGGAGCGGATTCACCCGAGTTTTCGGCCAGCGGTGTTGTCAGATAATCCCACGCAAGGTCCTTGCTGTTCAGCTTCCCCAACAGACGGGCCGCCGTCTGGCAGGCCGCAGTGTCATCGTCGTCGAGCGTGCGCCATTGATCGGCAGCCTGCACGATGCGGGCCGTGAGGTCAGCGGGTGGAGCCAGTTCCAGTGTCGTCGATGCGGTGATCAGTTCTTCGAACTTTGCGAGTAACTCAGCGTAGTCCGTGCGGACGGTCTGGATGTTGATCATAGTCGGCCGAGTTGCGAATTCCAGCTGGATGGCGCGTTCAAGTCGCTCAGCGGCCAGTCGTTTGCGTCCGGAGTCTTCGGCCAGTTTCGATGCGAATCGCCAGAGACTCGGAATTTGATCGGCCATGGGAAGCTCCATGACCTGATCGAGCAATTTGTCGGCTCGCGGGTCCTTCATGCGGCGCAGTTGTTCGATGGCGCACAGCGAAACGTCGGGACGTGCTTTGGCATCGAGCGATGCCAGCAGGCCGATTTGTGGATGCTGTTCAAAGCGCTCGGCGGCTTTGGAGTAGGCCGCGAGAAATTCGGGGGTATTCAATCGCGGCCGCATGACGCTCATCAGGCTCCAGCCAAGGTCCAGCGTGCGACACGAGGCAATGAATTCCAGCGTGCGATCGACTTCCTGCTGCACCTGAGCCTGTGTGAGATCTTTGGTGGCAGTCTCGGTCAGCCAGCGGACATACAGATTACGAGCCGTCGCCATCCGCTGCAGAAAGCTGCCTTCGGGTGCGTCGATTCGGAATTCATGCGAATTATCGCCGTCTCGCAGCCAGTTCATGTATTGCCGCACAAACTGTTTCAACGGCGAACCTTCTACCGGCGGTCGCAGATCGAAACCCGGCGAGCCCGGTGGCGTCAGCTCCGGGGTACTTTGCGATTCCCCATTTCCCGTCACTGTCTCCGGCATCGCCGCTTGAACCAATGCCTGTGGGAATCGGCTCAGCAACACATAAATTCCGTCGCGAGTATCGCCCTTGTCGATGAATCGCTTCCGCGCAATCTCAACCAGGCGCGCTCCGTTCCCGTTCGCCATGTAAGCCAGCATCAGCGAAACAGCGTCGTCTTC
>JAYSPO010001440.1:0-3327 GCA_043722015.1 Candidatus Kuenenia sp.
GAAAACTACCGTCGTCCGCACGCTGCCACTCCTGCTGTTCCAGCTGCGTGCCCTGGAGATCCCAGATTGTCTTGACATGCGTGTGTGCCAGATAAGTCAGCCCCAGATTTGACCAGATTGCTTCAGGCACATCCATCACGACGTAGCTGTGATCATCCCAGGGACAGAAGACGCTCAGTTTCGTTTCACGTTGCGGTTCGACAGCACCGTCCAGAAATCCAATCCGCGGATGCCGACCGCCTGGATAGGGCAGCAGCAGATGATGATCGGCAGCTCGCGGAGGTCGGGTGGATTCGGAAATCCTGAATTCCGTGAGCCGGCCTTTGAGTTGCTCTGCGTCCAGCCCCGTGACTTGTTCTATCTCTGCCATCGAATACCGATGATACCAGACCATATTCTCCAGCCAGGCACGGAGTTCAGCGTCATTGGGGGCTACGCGGAGCTGTCCATCGCCCGCATGACTCGCACCTGCACCCGCGATGAATGTGACCAGCAGCCACAGGAAATGACTTCGAAAGGACTCAGGCATCGCGGTGACTTTCGTTTGAAAACGTCGAGACAGGGACTATGTGATGAGTGTAAATGAGACTCCGCAGAAGTCCCAGTCGCTGCAATTCTATTCTTTAAGCGGCCAGAAATGAGGCAGCCGCTCGCCATTGTCAATTCGCACCGCGGGAAGAATAAGTGCGGCAAAAATTCTTCCGGAATTCCTGTCACAGCTGGTTTCTCGTGCGTTTGTCACTTTAGGAGGCACCTTCGGCGGTGTGTGGCCGACAGAGATTCGCCTCGGCAACCTGTTGAAATCCCTGCAGTTTGCGAGTCGCTTAATGGCCAATCACCGGGAGAATTCGATGAATCTGCTTAACTTTTTCAGCACAATCCGCCGTTTCCAGTCGCCCCGCCGCCGCGTTCAGGCAAATCGCCGCCAGTTTTCGGACGGTCAGCAGCTGGAGGCGCGCGTTCTGCCAGCCACACTGGTCAACCCAACAACGCTCACCTACCAGGACATTGACGGTGATGACGTGTCTGTGACGCTTCTGAATCCCATCCTGACAGCTGGCAACGTGGACTCGATCTTCGTCTTCAACACGGGCAACGTGAATGGCAGCAACAATGTGCCTCAGCAATTGCGGTCGATCAAGCTGTCTGGCACTGCGGCGGCAGCCGGGACAACGATTACAACGGTTGCGACTCGTAACCCCGTGAAGGGAGGCGACGGGTTCGCTGCTGTTGGCCAGATCAATGCGACCGGTCGTGACCTGGGTGCCGTGGTGATTGACGGCGATCTGGGGCGGATTCTGGCGGGCGATGCGACTACCGCCACGACCGGCGTTACGGACATGACTGTTTATTCGATGGGCCGCTACGGTACTGTGACAGGTGCCGTCGATCTCAACAGCACGATTCGGGGCACGCTGGGTTCATTGATCGTACAGGCCGACATCAAGGGGGCGTTTGTCAACGTCATCGGAGGCGCAGATGGCAAGGTCGATACATTGACCATTGGCGGATCAATGATTGGAAACAGCTCGGCCAATTCCGGGCGGGTTCACTCGACCGGCAACATGGGCAAAGTGACGGTGGCGGGCGATGTCATCGGCGGCGGCGGCACTCACAGCGGAGCCATCACAACGTTCGGCAATATCGTGAGTGTGGCCGTCGGTGGCTCACTCATTGGCGGCAGCAGCACGTTCGCCGGAACGATCCTGTCAGACTATCTCGGAGGCGGACCAAAACCGGACGAAGTTGGCGGTCATATCGGACCAGTGAGTATCGGACGAGATGTCCTGGGCGGATCCGACACCGGAGCAGGCTCGATCATTTCCGAGTCCGGCCGATTGGGGAATGTGACAATCGGTGGTTCACTGCTGGCGGGGTCCGCGAACCGCAGCGCACACATTCACGCCAATCTGGAAATGGGTGCGGTTTCGATTGGGGGCAGTGTTATCGGGGGCGCTGGAATACAAAGCGGGCAGATCGAATCGATGCTCACAATAGGAAATGTTGCGATCGGTGGGTCACTGAAAGGCGGTGGCGGTGACAAAAGCGGCCAGGTCTTCGCCGCGTCCGATCTCGGCAATATCCTGATCGGCAGGAATCTGGTTGGGGCACATGGAAAAGACAGTGGTCAGGTGTTGTGCGGTCGAGATATGGGAAGCGTCACGATTAAAGGCTCAATCCGGGGCGGCACGAATGACTGGAGCGGTCGTGTTTATGCAGGCGGGGAAATGGGTGCCGTAAGAATCACCGGTGACGTCGTCGGAGGAGATGGAAAAGAGAGTGGCAGGGTGGATGGCCGAGGCATGCCCAGCGTGGTCGTCAGTGGGTCGGTCCGCGGAGGAAAAGGGGAAGCCAGCGGAGGTATCGAGGGACGTGTAGGCGGCGTTGCAACGTTCACGGTGAATGGCGATGTGGTGGGTGGATCCGGTGTCGCCAGTGGCACAATCGGGGCAAACCAGTTGGGCATCGTCTCGCTGGGCGGCTCATTGATCGGCGGCACCAGTTCATACAGCGGTCAAGTCTATTCAACCAACGCCATTAACAATCTCACGATCGCCGGCAACATCCGTGGTGGCAGTGCCACCGGGACGAAAGACCTCGTCTTGACCGGGATCGTACGATCCGCTTCGGGCAGGATTGACGTAATGACGGTTGGAGGATCATTGATTGCAGGCACTGACACAACCAGCGGGGTGTTCGAGGACAACGGAGCGATTCGAGCTGGGGACAACATCGGACGACTGTCCATCAGGGGCAGCGTTGTTGGCAATGCGACACATGCGGCATTGATCTCGGCCCGCGGACAGGAGGCTCCGCCCGCTGGCTCCGATGTGGCAATCGGTACGATCAACGTCACCGGTCGCGTGGAGTACGCTCTGATCCAGGCGGGCATTGACGCCTTCGGATCAACAAATGCTGACGCACAAATCGGCACGGTGACCGTGGGGGGCGACTGGATTGCCAGCAGCCTTGTCGCTGGGGCCCAGGCGGGAGCCGATGGTGTCTTCGGCACTCAGGATGACGGTAAACTCAGTGGCGGCAAGGATGTCGCTGGAGTCTTTTCCAGAATCAGCAATGTCATCATCGGTGGTCAGGTCGTCGGTACGGAATCCACTGGTGATCACTTTGGAATCGTGGCCGAATCGGTCGGCAGCCTCTCGATCGGAGCCAATCTGATCCCACTGCTGGCTGGCAAGCACAATGACAACATCCTGCTTGCCCCTCTGATCGACGGCTTCTTCGGAGATCTTCGCCTTCGCGAAATCTAGCCTGCATTGCGCACAGAATCGTAGGCCGGACCGAGCAAACCCAATGATTGCCGGAGCG
>JAYSPO010001441.1:0-4801 GCA_043722015.1 Candidatus Kuenenia sp.
CGAACCCGGCTGGAAAACCATCTGGCGAGGTCTCGATACTCTCCTCGTCGCCATCCGCGGATACCGCGCTGCGGTCAAAAAATATGGGTAAGGATGAGCCTGCCGGGCAGGACTACCAGCGCAGGCCGACGGGCCACTCTACCGCAACAACCAAAGCTCAATCGACATGCAATGGCCAACGTCCTCACCACGTCACCCTGATGCCGAAAATCTAACATTTACTGGTCGTGTCGCGGCAAGCCGCGAAGTCCTCCCCGGCAGGGAGTACCTATCAGGAAACATCCCGCTGCTGCATTGCCTCATTTTCACGGATTTGCGAACTGCCGTTGTCTTTCCCGCCAGATCGGAATCGGCAGTAGACCGGCGAAAAGTGAAATTCCTGCGAGCACGGTGAACGCCAGCTGGAAATCGTTGAACCAGCCGACCAGCGACGGTCCGGCAGCTCCGACGCCAAATGTCATCATCTGGCTGAATCCAAACCAGGTGCTCCTGGTTTTCGTCGGCACATAATCAGGCAGCAGACTGTTGTATACCGGCTGGTTCATGAAATGTACGAAACCGAGCAGGCAGCAAGGGAGCAGACGCATGGTGCCACTGGCCACGGAGATCCACAGGAGCAGCGGCACGTCAGCAAGATACACCAGAGATAGCATCGGAGCCAATCGGCGGGGAGTGGCTAGCCGACCGGACACCCACTGTCCGGCGACTCCACAGAACAGGACGAGCGACGCCAGATATCCTGCGACCGAATCATGATTTGTCGAAAGAAAATCAAATCCCTTCACATCGCTCAGATAGCGTTTTAGAAAATGCAGCACGCCGCCGTAGACAATTCCGGAACAGGCTGATGAAATCATCAATAGAATGAACGGCCTGACCTGCAACTGTGTGGGTGCAAAGGTCTTTGACCGTTGAAGTTCTCCGGGACTCTGGTCCGTCGGCGTGACGGCAGCGTTGGCCATGGCGTGGACACTGAATCTTGCCGTGCCCCAGCGGAACACAAACACCAGCACCGCAGCAATCAAACCCAGTGCCATGAAAAAGCTTCGCCATGTCGCGTCAGGAATGGGCAATATCAACGCAGCCAGCAGCGGGGCTCCCATCAATCCCAGCGAACCGAAAACGCCGTGCATTCCCAACGCTCGCGCGCGGTTTTCCGGTGTTGTGATCGAGGTCATCAGCGACAGTCCAGCCGGATGATACATGCTGGCAAAGACGCCCATGGCGAACAATTGCAGTGCCAGTATCTCAGTTGTGGTCGTGTATACGAACGATAGACACACAACCGCTGTCCCGGCCAGATACAGCGTCAGTACCCGGGAAGCTCCCAGTCGATCTGCCAGCATGCCGGTCAGAAAGGCACCGAAGCCAAAAGGGATTCGCAACAGGGAACCGTAGTGTCCGGACTGCTCGATCGAGAGATGAAACTCACCGCAGACAATCTGTTCAACGCTGGAAAACGACTGCTCCGCCAGGTGGACCATCGCGTGCGCATACGCGATGACAAGGACCATCGGCAGATGAGAAGGACGGTTGTTCAAGCGTAGCTCGAAATCAGCGTTGAAGTTCGGCGGCCATTTCAGATGCTTCCTCAGCCATGTCGCCCGGGTTGCGCAGGAATTCCTGCATCGCTTCCTGACTGGAAAAGAGCCAGATGTGTTTTCGGAACACGGCTGCGAATTCAAGACTTCCGGCAACTCGCTGGTCATCCTCAAGCAGCGTCATCGCACAGGCACCGTCCAGCATCGGCCAGTAAGTCGCCGGCGCAGCGAGGAATTTCTCTTTATGTTCAATGCTTGAAAAATAGAGCATCTGGCCGCGATAGGTGACTTGATTACGATTCGTGCCTTTCATCAGTTTACGTCCGTCCACAGCACTGACAAGGCAGAGACCATCGAATGCGGGGCCAGCCTTCGCAGGCTCAGCCTTCGCAGGCTCAGATGTTCCAAATTCACCCTTTGAAGGTTCTACGTCCTGAGGTTCCTGTTCGCGACTGATTGTCTGGAAAAACGACTCGGGATCTGTGTCCGAAGTTCGGGACTCTGAAGATTTCGACTGACCAGCGCCGGGTGCATTGCCGGCCGGTTTCTTCGAGGGATCGCCCGAGGTGTGTCTTCCAGCGCGAGGTGCCTCATCCTGGGTGATGGCTTCAAATTCAAGTTCTTTGCGAGCCGGACGTGCAGGTTTGGCTGCTTCGGGCTCGAACGCCTCCTGGAGCGACGGTCGGTCCTTTGGGTGCTGCGGTGGATTCTGTGCGCTCACCATTGTAGCCGGTCTGCCCTGGGTCGCACGAGCTGCGGTGACGGCGTCCAGCTTCGGAATCAGTGCTTCCGGAGTCTGGAAGCCGGAGATCCGCTCAATGACCTTAAGATCCGGTGAAACGATCAGGATCGCAGGCAAACCCTTGATTCCCAGATCTTTCACCAGATCTTTGTTTTGATCCGCATCAACTTTGACAGCTACGAAGTCTCGGGAGATCCGCTGAACCACGTCTACGTCTGTGAATGTGTTCTTCTCCATCTTCTTACAGTATTTGCACCAATCAGCGGTGAACTCCATCAGCACGGGCTGACCGTTTGCTGCGGCTCGTTGAAGTGCGTCTTCGATATTGGTGGACCACGGAATCTCGGCTGCCACGCCACTGTTGCAGACAATCATTGCCGCAGTAAGTACGAAACAGGAAATGCGTCGATTCAGGTTTGCGGACATTCCGTGACTCACAACGTGAAGGCAGACAGGACTACAGCACTGCCTTGAAAAGACAATGCCCCGTATCCATGATCGGAAAACGGGGGATTGCTTCGTTGACGTCAAAACCGGAAAAACCGAAACAGCCGGAAAAGATTCCCAGAGAGCGTCGCAAACCGTCATTGCATCGGCAGATTCTGCCGGAACGCACTCCGTTCGGTCCGGCCCGCCGAAGTTCGCAACTGTACCCCGGAACCTGGAGCCCAGTCGGTCATGTCTTGATGTGTGCCACTGGCTCTGCCAGTGCTGCCAGCAAACGGGGCGCACTGGCAAAGCCAGTGGCACACAACCCATATGAATGAATGCGTGACAACGCACTTTCCGGGCCGCTTGATTTATTTCGCGAGTGTGCTGCATCAACAAGGACTGTTCCTTGTCAATGTGTTATGGTCAAGCGACGGACATGAATGTCCATCCTACGGTGTGCGATCTTTAACGATCGGATTCGTCAGGCGACCGATGCCCGTAATTGTGATCGAGACTTCGTCGCCGTCTTCGAGTGTGAAATTGTCGTCGGGAACGACCCCGGTGCCGGTCATCAGGAATGCACCGTTCGGCAGTTCGTTTTCCCGGAACAGCCACGCCACCAGTTCTTCCGGAGTACGTTTCATCTGGCTCAGTTTGGTACCGTCTTTTGATGCGACCTGGCCGTTGCGGCGAATCTCGAGCTGAATGTCAATCGCATCCGGTTTCAATGGCCCGTCCGCCAGTAATACGCATGGCCCAAGTCCGGCACATTGCTTGTAGAATTTCGCCTGCGGCAAATAAAGTGGATTCTCTCCTTCAATATCACGAGCGGACATATCGTTGCCGATCGTATAGCCGACAATCCTGGCATCCTTGCTGATGACAAGTGTGAATTCCGGTTCCGGAACACACCAGTTGCTGTCGCAGCGAACGCGCAACGGCTGACCGGGGCCGGAGACGCGATTTGGTGTGGCTTTGAAGAAAAGTTCCGGACGGTCGGCCGTGTAGACTTTGTCATAATGCGACGCCGCCGCTGCAGATTCTTCCATCCGGGCGACCTGACTGCGCTTGTACGTTACGCCGGCAGCCCACACTTCCTGCAGATCGATTGGTGCCAAAAACTGTACGTCAGAAAACTCAAACACTTTTGTGTCGGGTTTGAGCAGGAACCGAGCGAGCCCCGCAGGATCGGCAGAGTTCAAAATATCCATCAATGAATGGCAGGCATCAATCTGCGTCAGATCGAGCGGTTGGACTGTGTTGTCATGGACAGCGGCCACGCGCTGTGAACCATCATTGAGCCGAATACGAGCCAGTTTCACTTGTGTGTTCCTGTGATTAAGTAAGATTGTCGGTCCACCAGCCCTGTGCAATGCTGGCACACGGCGCTCACGCCGATGGTGTTGATGTGGAACGTCGCAAGACATGGACCTGGAAGTGTAACAACCAGGTTCAAACTCGTCACCGAATGAGCAGGATCAAGTTACGGCTGGTCAGTTTGTAATACAGCGTGATTCGAAGGGTGGGACCAGCGACAGCGCAGGCCTACCATTTGATTGAAAACTGGTGGGCCGGCGCAGCTTACCAGCCGCTGGTCCCACCCTACATTCTCTGGCGCCCCCGCGTGGACTGGAGATGAACTGCTGGCCCTTTGGGCCGAAACACCACAACGCCGTTCGGCCCGACCTGGCAAAACCGTCGCCACAGGACGCCGCGACTGTCATTTGATTCAATGGCTCGCTTAAAGACTGGGATTGAATTTGTTACGCGGAATCAGGTGCACATTTTTTGGGTCACCGAATACGCTACTATGGAGCTTGCCTCCATAGGGCGATCATCACCACCAGAATCGGTTGTGGGAGATGCGTGCTACGCCACCATGCCGCTCGTCGGCATGGGGGCGATGATCGTAATACTGGCATTTTTTGGGATCATCATCCTACCCGGACGAGCCGGGTAGTGATGGGAGTGCCGTCAGAACTTCCGGCTGGTGATGATCATTGCTCGATGGGGACAAGCCCGCATCGTGGCTTTTGAACCATGACCGTTTTTTAGTTGCCGACATCGAAATGATACTCCTACATCC
>JAYSPO010001442.1:0-3178 GCA_043722015.1 Candidatus Kuenenia sp.
GGCGAGCGGAGTGGCGTGAGCCCTCCGGTACCTCGTTCTTGTACCGGCAAGCTGACGCATGCCGCTCGCCAATGCTCTCAATCCTGACCGCGTGGAGTATACTTGTGTTTTGCCTTTTTCACTGTGCGCCGCCCCGGAACTACCGAAATCTCCGCAAACAGCATCGACAGGAATTCCAGCGATTTCAGATAGACATCTTTCCGCGAACTACCGCGCGGGCCGGCGACGTTCAGTGTCTGAATCTGTTCCCGGCGAATCCAGTCACCGACTTCTGCAACGCGGTGTTCCAGCGATAGCTCTTCCGTCAGCAGCCCCGGCTTGGAATTTTCGCAAAGGTATTCTATCCTCAGCGGCTGACCTTGCGACTTTGCAGAATCGACCGTCAGACGCGTGCCGCTTGAGATGCAATCCAGGACCAAAATGAGTGTCGCGTCAGAATCCCGTACGTTCCATTCTGTCCGCACAGCATACGAACGGGAAGCCGTTTCACGCAACGGATAACGCGCAGGTATGATTCCGTCTTCCGAGCGTCGATCACGCGGACACCAGCCGCCAATTTCAATCCCGGCAGCCAGGGCAGCATCCAACGCGGCGCGATCGACACCGGTTTGGCCTCCGGAAACGATGCGGCTGAGCTGGCTGACTGAACTACGACTGCGACCGGAAATAGCTGACTCCATCACCGCTCATACCATCCCTGAAGTTTGACTTTGACATCAAGCGGCGCGCGCTCACTATAACGCCGAACCTGAAACGTGACTTCATCACCGGGCCGGAACGCCTTGAGCAGTTCGATCAATTCATCGAAATCTTTCAGCGTCTTTCCGTCGAACTTCAGCAACACATCAGTGGCCTGGATCTCGGCTCTGTCTGCTGATGAGTCACGCTGGACATTGCTGACTTCCACACCGCTCCGACTGGCGTCCTGCGGCTGATGCGAAATTCCAAGACACACTGCACCACGAGACGATACGCGGGTATCACCAAAAATCGCCCTGAGTTCAGCCTCTTCTTCCGGCTGCTGGGTATGACCGTCGATCAGGACCACGGAAACCCTGCTGGGACCTGTCATGAAATCATGGCTGACGAGTGGCATGAGTCGCCGGAGCAATTCAAATCCCTTTGCGTCCGCTTTCCAGTGTTCATCGACGAAAATTTTCAGGTGATCGTCGCTTGTCGGATCCTGCCTGTTGAACAGACCGGAATATTCGCGGTTGCTTTCCCATAATTTTTCGGGAAGTTTTGGCGACATTCCAGCCCCCATTTTCTGCAGCTCCAGGAGCGTAATTTCCACACGTCGTTTCCAGTGACGTCCCAACGAATCACGAGCTGCTTCAGCGACAAACCAACGATCAGAGTTCGCAGCTGCTTCAAGTGCGTCCGACGCCTGACGCACAACGGCGGAATCCCGGTCACCGGTCGCGTAGCGTCGTTCCAGCAAGTCCACGCAACGGCGAGCGATTTCGTTTTCCGTACTGGTCTGAATGGCCTGTGTGAGCAGATCGATTTGTTCCGCGCTCACAGCCTGCAACGTCTCTATAGATCTTTGCCGCACGGCAAATTCCGGAGAACGTAACTGTTCAATCGCGTCGTTTACCTGTTGCGTCGTCAAAGCAGGTACGGGATCCTGGGCTTCGCCAGATGGCGCAGGCTCATCAGCCAGTGACATGCCGCAATACGACAGACTGATGAAAAGTAGCAGGCAAAGGAAAATGATGAATCGCGCCATAGAAAAGTCCCATAATCTGAGGAGCATTGTTTCCGCAGGTCACAGGTTTCGCAAGGCCATCTGAAAAAGTTGCGGACAGAGCCGTATTCGCGGGAAGCTGTATGAGGCACGAGTGCTCTGTCGCTCGTGTTTTGAGGTGTGCCACTGGCTCTGCCAGTGCTTCCTGCAAATGTGCGAATGGGAACACTGGCAAAGCCAGTGGCACACAATGAGACTAGAATGACAGCTCCCACAGCTCCCAACGACCGAATTGCCTGAATTGCCGTCCTGCACAACTCAACCAACGGGTCGCCACGATTTGACGTAGATGCAGCGACTGCTTCGCTTTGCGCAATCACTCCTGGTCCACTTTTTGATGCCAAAATACGCACAAACAGGTTCTACTGCAGGTAACACAATGGTTACTGACAGGGTTCGTATGGCGTTTGTCTATGTCGCCTGGCCAGGCACAACGACCGTCGCGCTGTGGCACGAAGTTCCGCGTTTGATCCTGGCTGCCGAATCGCCAGCGGGTGTCTTTGGCTGGTTTTACGGGATGGACAGCGACTGGTCACTGGCGATGCTCGTGTTGTTTGCTTTGCCCCTGATGCTGGTTGTGGCGAGAGTAGCAAAATTGAAATTGGCGCCACGCCGCTCGATTCTGTCGGGACCACACTATGATCGCGCTTCCGGGCGTGTTCAGACTTTGGCTGCCGTCGCATTGTTTTTGCTGTCATTATTCAGCAGCGCGTCGATAGGGTTTCGCACTGTTCCGTTGGCTCCCATCGCAGGGCAGCCGGATGCGGCCACCCGAATTCGGTTCTATGAACTGCCGCCAGCATATCACGATGAATTCAGTTATTTGCTTCAGGCAAGAACATTTCTGGCCGGACGCTTGTCCTGGCCTGCGATGACCGTGCAGCCGGACTTATTTCATCAAATACATTTACTCAATCGGCCAAAGACTGCGAGTCGCTATTTCCCCTGGACCGGATGCTGGATGGCTCCATTCGTCGCGGTGGGGCATCCCTATTCCGGACACTGGCTGGCTGGTGCGATCGCCTGCGTGTTCTTTCATCGGTCCCTTTGTCGCCTGATGGGTTTTCGGTGGGCGGTCGTGGGAGGCGTTTTGATGGCGGTGAGTCCCGGACTGGCATCCTTCAGTAACCTGTTGCTGGCCCATCACCCGACGATGATGGCTCTCGCCGTGTTCTTGTGGGCGTTCCTGCGATTTATGGATCACTACCGAGTCCGCGACATTGTCGTCGCCGGGACCGGGTTGTCGCTGGCGATGCTTAGCCGACCGATGACCGCAGCAGGCTTTGCGCTACCGTTCGGAATCTGGCTGCTGGTATCAATGATCAGGCAGCAGTTCAGCAGTGAAACAAAATCACCGACTGCAACATGGTCGCCCACGCGAGTCCTCGCGGGAATCGGAATCCCGCTGCTGCTGGGATTTGGCGTACTGGC
>JAYSPO010001443.1:0-2101 GCA_043722015.1 Candidatus Kuenenia sp.
GGCGAGCGGAGTGGCGTGAGCCCTCCGGTACCTCGTTCTTGTACCGGCAAGCTGACGCATGCCGCTCGCCAATGCTCTCAATCCTGACCGCGTGGAGTACAATAGAATGAATGGTGGGCTGGCGCTGTCGCTTGTCCCACCCTGCAAAAACGGAAGGAAGCCTGCCCTACGATGATGTTTCCTCTGCCATTGTCCGACTTCGAATACTACATGCTGGTCGATGATCGACCGTCGCATCCGATGGTGTTCGTCATGGCCGCACAACTGTCGGGTGTGTTTCAGAAGCCAGCATTGCAGCAGTCTCTGGATGAACTCATACAGTGCCATCCGTTCCTGAGTTGTTGCGTCACGAAGATCCCGAGTCAAGGCTGGTGCTGGACGCCGCTCACGACCCTTGCAACGGCGGCGACTTCTGTGAGACGGCTGGACTGGATCGACGGCAATGAAGCATCCGTCGCAGAATTTATGCCACAGGTCCGCTCGATTGATCTGACGTCTGAAGCTGGTTTACAGATTGTCGTGCGAGCTTCACCGACGCAGGCACGCTTGATCCTGTACATTCATCATGTCTGCTGCGACGGTATCGGAGGACTCCAGATTCTTGGCGAATTGCTGGCGCGCTATGGTCAGAAAACAGCAGCGCCTGATGCGAAACGACCCGTGTTTGAGGCAACACGGAAAGAACTGCTGCTCGAACGAGAAAACTACGACGCTGGTGATGCGACAGCCGAAAGGCAAAAAAAATCACTCAGGAAGACCGTTGGAAAAATCTCCCGCCTGTTGTTACGAAAACCGGTGACGTTGGCTCCTTCCCTCGCTGCTGCGCCGCCTTTCGCTGCAGAGTCGGGATCTGCGCCCGCCATTCTGGAAGCCGTGATTCCCAAAGCCTCGCATCGAAAACTGCGCGCCGTAGCAGCCGCGCACGACGTTTCGATCAACGATTTGTTCATCGGCCAGTTCCTCCTGCACATTCGTCGCTGGAATTCCGGGACCCGGCCCGACAACGGAAAAAACTGGATTCGTCTGAGCATCCCCGTGAGCATGCGGACTCGGGTTCACGATCAGATGCCGGTGGCCAACGTCGTGAGCTATGCGTTTGTAACTCGGCGTCAGCATGAATGCGATGACATGGACGCGCTGCTGAAATCAATTCACCGCCAGACAAACGATGTCGTCTTCAATCGTGAAGGCATCGTATGTCTGAAAATTTTTAAGGTGCTGCGAAAGTTCCCGCGCGGCATGAAGATGTTTCTGGGGCTGAAGTCATGCCTGAGTACCGCCGTGCTTGCCAATATCGGCGACATTCGGCGACGCTTCAGCGGTCGCTTTCCGCTCAACAATGGCAAGTGGATCGCGGGCAATGTGCTCGTCGATCGTCTGACAGGTGTCGCCCCCGTTCGGCCAAATACGCGCGCTGCCGTGTCGATCGGTGAGTACGCCGGCGAATTATCGATCAGTCTGCGCACGGATGCTGCGATGATCAATGTGGCAGATTCACAGCGATTCCTGCACGAGTTTGTCGAAGCTCTGGAACGCCTGGCGTCGGACGTCAGCGACGCTGAAACGGCGTAAGGACCGTTGCCTGATGCAATCGTGCAGTCCGTTTCCGATTGCCAACTCTCGAACATTAGTCAACTCGAACAACTCAAGAGTCTATTCTGAGCTACCGGAAATCAAGAGCTGAATTATTCGGCAACTGCCGATTGACGCCCTCGCCCTCGACTGGTATCTTCTACACTGCCTGAGCAGTGTAGGACCACAAGTGAATAAGGAGCGGTTGTATGAACTTCGTTCGGGGTCTCAGACTGACGATTATCGCTGCGGTCGCAATCCTTGCATTGACGACGTCAGTGATCGCTGTCACCCAAAAAGGGCCACCGGGCGGTGGAGGTGGAGGTGGAGGTGCAGGTGGAGGAGGGCAACTTCCACCGGGTCCTCCAATTGCGGTCGCCCCCGCGAGTGATCTCGCGGTTGGTGAAACAGTCACACTTGCGGTTCCTGTCTACTTGGACAGCGCCACTTTCCGCCGTAAGTAGAGAACCTGATTGATGTTTCACTGAATGGAAAAAGAGACGATCCTCCGTGTGCAAACAGTCACACG
>JAYSPO010001444.1:0-1103 GCA_043722015.1 Candidatus Kuenenia sp.
TGTGGTTCGCACTGGCGACATTGAGCACCTGCGGCTTGTTTCTGCTGCAGCATGCTCCGTTTTTGGCTGCGGCGACAATTATCGTATACGCCGGGGCGGTGATCGTCACATTCCTGTTCGTCATCATGCTGGCTCAGCAAAGCGGAGCGGCAGGCTACGATCAGCGGTCGAGCCAGTCGCTGCTGGCAACGATCTCTGCATTTGTATTGTTGGGGGCGATATCGCTGACGTTGCAGTCAGAGTCAGAGAAAATTGAAATTGTCCGGTCAGTTGTGGTTGCGGCTTCCGATTCATCAGGCGAATCCAGTGCGACGTCGGACAGCGCGTCTTTGACACTCAGCCGACCCGCCAAGCCTCCTGTCATTGTGCCGGTCCTGCCTGGGAATATCATGAGCAAGGCCGACGCGAAACATCCGGTCGGCAATCTGAAGGGGCTCGGAAAGTCCTTGTTTGGTGATTATCTGTTTGCGGTGGAACTTGCCGGAACGCTGTTGCTGGTCGCCAGCATCGGTGCCATTGCCATCGCACCTCGTAGAGAGCAGGGTGCGATATGACACCGGAAGAACAACGATTTCTATTGGTCGGGGCCGGACTGTTTGTGCTCGGTGCGATCGGTTTCTTAACCCGCCGCAATCTGATCCTGATGGTGCTGTCGGCAGAGCTGATGCTGCATGGTGTCTCACTGACACTGGTCACATTTGGCAACATGCATCAGACGAACGAAGGTCAGGCTTTCACAATTTTCACACTCACCGTGGCGGCCTGTGAAGCAGGTCTGGCGTTGTCGCTGGTTCTGTCGCTTTATCGCAAATCGCATTCGCTGGATATTCAGTTGTGGTCTGAGCTGCGAGAGTCTGATATGTCGGGGCCGGATTTCGATTCTTCCGGAGAACGCGGGAAGTCGTCGTATGCGGACATTCCAACGCTGACTCCGGCAGGCATCGCTCCTCAGAATCCGCCGCGCACGTCGGCATCGGCGAGTGTCACGACGTCGAATCGAACGTAAAACATTTTGTGATTCGCAATTTAAGGCAGGAAAACTTGACGTAGGCCGGACCAAGCGTAGCGCCGTTCCGGCGCACTGAGCAAATGCCGGAACGGCG
>JAYSPO010001445.1:0-2414 GCA_043722015.1 Candidatus Kuenenia sp.
TTCGGCGTCCTCGGTGAAGCACCGACGCATCCAGAACTGCTCGACCTGCTGGCCGACGATTTCCGAAACGACGGCTGGTCACTCAAACGTCTCATCAAACGTCTGGTCCTCACCCGAGCGTACCGCCTCAGCAGTCAGCGGAATGCGTCGGCCGAGCAACACGATCCGACGAACCGACTGCTGCATCGCTTCAGCATCCGTCGGGTGGAAGGCGAAGTGATCCGCGATACGATGCTGTCAGTTTCCGGCCAACTGGATAAAACAATGTACGGAGCTTCGGTGCCCGTGTACCTGTCCAGCTTCATGGAAGGCCGAGGCCGCCCCGGATCATCCGGTCCGCTCGACGGCGCTGGTCGTCGCAGTATCTATCAAGGCGTCAATCGCAACTTCCTGAATCCCTTCATGCTGGCCTTCGACACGCCTCAACCCGCGACTGCCATCAGCCGTCGCAGCGTGTCAAACGTCCCGGCTCAATCGCTGATCCTGATGAACAACGAGTTCGTCCATCAACAGGCCAACGTCTGGGCAAAGCACTTGCTGAAAGCGGATCTGCAAAACGACACCGACATCATCAAGCTCGCCTACCGCTCCGCGTTCGCCCGTGAACCGTCAGAAACGGAACTCGCATCGCTGTTGGAATTTGCTCGTGACGACGCAGCCAATCCCGCTGACACAACAACTGCATTGCAGAGTGAATCGATCCTCACCAGCTTGTGCCATGTGCTGTTGAATCAGAAGGAACTGCTGTTTCTGGAGTAGGCCAAATCGTAGCCGACTCGCTCCGCCGAGACGAGCCTTCCACAAGGCCACTCGATCAATCAACCCATATTCCAATTGCTGCAGACGATCGCCGGACCATGAGGTGATGTCGTCCGGGTCATTGCCGGACATTGTAGTCGTCGAGCATGCTATTACCAGCGAACCGACCTGAGACCTTCCACCTCGTTGAAGTGTGCGTCTCGGGTCACAAGGGTTAACGAATGTTGCATGGTTGATGCTGCAATCCAGATATCATTGTCGGGAATCGGTCGGCCCCTGCGTCGCAGCAAGCTCTTGATTTCGCCATAAAAGCGTGACGTGCTTTCGTCACATGGCAGCGATACGGCGGCAGTCAGGAAGGATTCAATGCGTTGCATGTTTTCATCGACATTGCCGGAGTTGTACGCTCCGTAGAACATTTCTCCTGCAATTGTCGAAGAGATATAGAATTCATCGGTCGCTTCTGCGCGACCAACCACCGATTGCTCTCCACTCAACATCGCAATGACGATGTTTGTGTCCAGCATATATTTACCATTCATCGACGTTCACCTGTTCGCATCCTGCTTCGATTGCGTCGGTCATCGCTTTGGCATCATCGGGGCTGATTATTCCGGAGTACTGCCTGAGTACATCCCAGGGCATCCCAGCTCCCGTTTTTTTTAAAGAACGAACATACTCAAGTACGCGTCGCTGCGAGTTGAGTTCCAGGTCGTCAAGTTCGGCATGTATCTGAGATGCAATGTCAGTGCTCATGGTCGGTGTTCCTGCTGCGAAGGAATTATTGCGGTGAAGAACGACTCGCCAGCACCGAGCGACATTCCCCGAGGCAGAATTGTACTGTGCGGTACTTCGAATAGCCAGATATTGAAATCGATATCCACACGCTGCAAAGTCAAGAACTGGCGGCCGTTTTTATGTGTTTCTCATCCAGCAGCCCGCGAATTTCGCGACATGCCGACAATCAACCCCACCGCGATCAGGCTCACGAGCAGATTGGTTCCCCCATAGCTGATAAAGGGATGCGGCACACCTTTCGGCGGAACCAGTGCGGTCACCACGGCGATGTTGGCCATTGCCTGGATGAGCAACTGCACCAACAGCGTTGTTCCCAGAATCCATTCGAACGAGGTCCGTGACAGGTGCCGCAGCACTGAGCGGCCAGCCAGAAACACGGCCATCCAGACGAAGCACACGGCCAGAGTGCCAATCAGCCCCAGCTCCTCACCAATCACGGCAAACACAAAGTCTGTATTGGCTTCGGGCAGGTAACTGAGTTTCTGCCAGCCGCTGCCGATTCCGGTTCCCTCCAGTCCACCTGAGCCGATCGACATTAATGACTGACGAATCTGCCACGGTGCCTGACTCAGATCTTTCCACGCATCCATGAACCCGGAAATCCGCTCCGCCTGATACGGCCGCAGTATAAGCAACGAAGTGGCGGCGGGAACCGCGCAGCAGGCACAGGTCACAAAATACCGCAATGGCCACCCGCCAAGAAACAGCGTCAGAGCGTAACCGGTCAGCAAAAATGCGGTTGCACCAAGATCCGGTTCAATGGCAACCAGCGGAGCTACAATCAGGATTGGGAACAGAACCCCGGGAACGGTCCAGAGTCCAAATCCGGATGTGTTCCGCAGTTTGACCAGCATGGT
>JAYSPO010001446.1:0-11867 GCA_043722015.1 Candidatus Kuenenia sp.
GCTGGTCGTGGAAAACTGTCTCGGTTGATGAGTCTTGAAGGACAAATGCTCATCACGGCGGAGCGTGATGGCTACTTTGGGTTGCGGGCGAAGCCCGCGATGGGTTCTCCGCCTCGCCGTTGGCGTCGGGTTCAACGAGGTTATTCCTTCTTGACCGCGCCCATCGCACGAATGCGATCCATGGGAGAGCCACTCATCGGGGCCGCCGGTTTTGGGGCAGCGGGCTTTGGCGCTTCTTCCGGAGTTGTCGGTGCGGCAATGACTTCGGCTGCAGGTGCAGCGGCGGCTGGTTTCGCTGCGGCACGGATTTTGTCCAGCGGTGAGCCACCACCGGCAGCGGGCGCAGCAGCGGGTTTTGAGCCTGCCGCGCGGATCTTATCGAGCGCTGAACCACCAGTGGCAGGGGCAGGGGCAGCAGCGGTCGCGGCAGCGGGCTTTGCACCTGCGCCACGGATCTTGTCGAGCGGCGAACCGCCACCAGCGGCAGGTGCAGCTTTGGCGGCAGCAGGAGCCGCCTTGGCGGCTGGCTTTGCTTCCGCGTGCGCGGCGGCCTTCTTTGGTTGCGGGGCATCGACAACGGTCAGATAGCTGGTGTCGATGTCATACCAGCCGATATCGACGGGCCCATCGAATTCCACCAGAGCGCGACAACTCATGTTGACCGTTTTCACTTTCCCGGTCAGGTTCGCGAATCGCTTCAGTTCCGGTGCGTTGGCGGCGACAACCACCCACTTGTCCGTCAGTTCTTTTTTCAGCCGCTCAGCTTTTTCGATGGTGGACACGATTCGATGTTCCTGAGTTTGTGACGTGTACAGTACCAGCACTTTACCATGTTCGAGTATTCTGTGACAACCGCCGCACTCTTTCAAGCGGTGTTCAGGCCGTTGTTCAGGACTCTCGACCGTAGGATGCAAATTCAGGTAATCATGGATTCCGGAAGAAAGTCGCAAAAATGAGCGCCTGACTTTCCTGCAGATCGCGATTTCTGATCAAAAGAGAACCACCATGAAGTCAACAAATGAAGATCGCGATCGCCTTTTGACAGCAGCACGCGGCGGTGACGATGACGCCTTGGGGGAACTGATCGAGAATTTTCGGCCAATGCTGCGAGCAGACGCGATGCGAACATTGACAGAAGTACAGGGCCGAGTTGATGCGTCGGATATCGTGCAAGTGACCTGGTGGTCGGCATTTCGGGGATTTCCAAGATTCGAAGGGGACGTCGATGCTTTCGTCGGCTGGCTCAGAAATATCCATGATCGCAATTTGCGAGATGCCGTGCGGGATCAGCATGCGGGAAAGCGGGCGATCCGCCTCGAAGCGGCTCCTTCAGCTGTTTTGCCGATGGCACCGGCAAAGATTACGTCACCGAGCCAAAAACTCGTGCGCATAGAAGAACAGGAAAATATGGAGGCCTGTCTGGCCTTACTACCAGCAGCGCAGAAAGAAGCACTTCGACTGAGGTACTATGATGGACTGTCGATTGCCGTCATTGTCGAATGCATGGGAAGAAGTGAGACCGCAGTTGCCGGATTATTGAAGCGCGGACTCAGCGGACTTCGTGACATGTTGCGAGAATCATGAACAAGCGAGATTTGGAGTGCGGTGACTCGTCACCGCTTTCTTTTTCAGGTAGTTTGACTCTGGGAAAGACGTTCGTTTGTTCTGCCGACTTCGCCTGAACTTGAGATGAAATGTTCCCTGTTTTCCCACGTCGATTGACAAGAATGCGGTGTTGAAAAGGCAAAGCGGCGACAAGTCGCCGCACGCCAAATGGCTGTCGCTTTTTTCTGGAATAGTCAACATGACCAATCAGAGAGCACGAATTCAATGAGTCAATCTCCGTCGCCGAAAAATCCCGATCAGGAGCAGCGTCTCAACCGGATCATTGCCGAGTATTTGAAACGCAAGGATGCCGGACAAGACTTAAGTCCGGACGCGATGCTGAAAGCGTATCCCGACCTTGCGGACGGACTGCGGTCCTGGTTTGCGGGAGAAGCCCTGATGAATGCTGGTGCTCCGGCGCTTGCAGCCACGAAACTCGGCCCCATACCAGTGTTGCCGGTGCCTTCTGACGGTCGCGAGACACTGAAGCCAGGAGCCGTTCAGTCGGACACCGCATCAGAATTCACCGGTCGAAAATTTGGACGCTATCAAATTCTCAGACCTCTGGGAGAAGGTGCCATGGGAAGTGTCTACCTGGCTCTGGATACGACGCTGGATCGGCAGGTCGCATTGAAAATGCCGAAAACAGAGGGTACGGCGAACGCAGAATTTATGGCACGTTTCACGCGGGAAGCCAAAGCTGCCGCTGCCTTGAAGCATCCGAACATCTGCAGCGTCTACGATGCCGGCGAACACGAAGGCACGGCCTACATCACGATGGACTACATTGATGGCGTGCCCCTATCGCGATTCATTGGCTCCCGCCAACTGCAGTCCGTCGAGAGTATTCTGCAGATGATCACGATCATTGCAGAAGCCGTTGGCCATGCTCACAGTAAAGGCGTCATTCATCGGGACCTGAAACCGGGAAATATCCTGGTCGACTCGGAGCTTAGACCGCATGTGACGGACTTCGGGTTAGCCCGTCGAGTTGGCGGATCAGCCGACGAATCCCGAATCACACAGGAGGGACTGTTGATCGGGACTCCGGCTTATATGGCCCCGGAACAGGTCAAGGGTGAACAGGCGAAAGTCGGTCCTCAAAGCGACGTCTATTCTCTGGGTGTCATTCTGTTCGAACTGCTGACATCCCGTTTGCCATTCGAAGGAAAAGTGGCCGAAATGCTGGCCAAGGTTCTTCGTGACACTCCGCCGGTTCCCAGTCGCATCAGAAAAGATCTGTCCGAGGACGTGGACGACATTTGTCTGAAGATGCTGAAGAAGGAACCGGGACAGCGGTACTCATCGATGGCCGACGTCATCGCGGCCATCGGAAAATTGCAGAAGAAAACCACGCCGTCTGCAGCGGTCCCGGCAGCAGATGCAGCTCGTGCACAAGCGCCGTATGAAGTTCAGAAGGCTCATGTGGAATTGATGTTGAAAAAGGGCCAGTACGCTGCCGCCATTCAGGATCTCGAAAAGCTCGCGGCCGAAAAATCTCCGGGGGCTAAGGCGGTCGGCGAATGGGCTCGAGCAAAACTTCCGATCGCGCGAGCCGAATCGAAGGCGCTCAGTCCTTCAGGTCTGGCGGCGCTGTTGCAGACCGGCCAACAACTGTTCGCGAAATCCGATTATCTCGGCTGCATCCAACTGCTGGACGACGTGCCATCACTGAGGCGAACCGAGGCGATGGAGGAATTGCTGCTGAAGGCACGCCAGCGAGAAGCCGATGCGGAACAATTACTGTCCGACATCAAGGACAGGGAACGTCGTCAGGAAATCGACGGACTTGAGCCATTGGTGAAACGATTTCTGAAACTCAAGCCGGGCAACACGTATGCCAAACGTCTGTGGGAGGCGTTGCAGACGTACAGCAAAACTCCGGCGTCTCGTCGCACATATCGCTACGAAAAAGGCCGTTTGCAGGCGATGCCGGAAACCAATTTTCTGAAACAATGGACTGTGCTCGGCCTGCTGGTCGGTCTTCTCGTCTTTCTGTCGGTTTACGCTTACGTCGTCATCTACCTGAAGAGCGGCAATCAGACACTGGCGGTCCATGTGGATGACGAATGGCTGAAAAGCCAGGGAGGCGAGCTGACGCTGGTTGTGGATGGGAATGATCATACGATTACCGCTCCGTCTAACGGCGGTGAACCACTCACGGTCACGGTGACATTGGGCGAGCATACATTTTCCGTGAAGCATGGTGACACGGTTGTCCATGATCCAAAGGCCTTTGCGATCGAAAAAGACGGACGAAAAGTTCTGAGTATTACAGCAATCGATATTCGGCTGGAGAATGGGGTTCCTGTCCCGAGGCCAACATCAGAAGCGGTTGCATCGACCAACGACAAACCTGCAATCGTACCGGAAGCGAAGAAGCTAGCGACTGACAACGTCGAGTGGATCTCCCTCTTCGATGGGACCGATGTCAGTCGCTGGTCAAGTCTTGGGCCATTTGCCGTGAAGGATGGGTTGCTTGTCGCTCAAGGCGGGAAAGCGAACGCTGTGTCTCGCGATGAATTTGCGGACTTCGAACTGGAAGCAGAATGGAAAATTGGGCCGGGGGCCAACGGCGGAATCTACTATCGCGAGCCCGCTTCAAACGAAGTCGAAACAGGAAACGAATATCAAATCTCCGATAGTTCCGTTACAGGCAATGGCAACCAGATTCCAAGTAACAAAGTCCCGACGGGGTCTCTATTTGGATTGATTACGCCGCCAACTTCTGCGGTGCAGTCAATCAACGAATGGAATACTACACGGATTGTCTGTGGCGGTACTTCAGTCGAACATTGGCTGAATGGCGAGGAGCTTTTTAGGTATGACACAACGAGTAGTGAATGGCACGCGCTGTTGGATCGGGCAGCAGAGAAATCTCCGAACATCAAGGAGCAGATTGGCGTAAGGTCGAGTGGCCACATCCTATTGCAGGCGTTCGTTGGCGAGATCGCCTTTCGCTCGATTCGTATTCGTGAGTTATCACGAAGAAGTAAGACGGCGATTCCCGAAGATGCAGAATCATTCGAAGGCCACTTATACAAATTTAACAACGAGAGTCTTACCTGGTCCGAGGCAAAATCAAAGTGTGAGTCCTTAGGCGGGCACTTGCCAATTGTCGAAACTGCTGCAGAAAACGATTTTCTGGTGAAGCTGGCTGACAAAAACTTCGCTCGTGAAGGTCGAAATGGGCGCGAGGCTGTCTGGCTTGGGATGACGGACGCAGATTCTGAAGGCAACTGGCGCTGGATCGATGGGAAACCGGTGACGTACACGAATTGGTTGCTATCTCAGCCCAACAATAAATCCAACAACGAACATTCGGGAATGTTGTGGCTCTCCAACGAACCGACTCACCCAACTGGACAATGGTGTGACCAGCCCAACAAATCAGAACAACATGTCATGGCGTTCATTTGTGAATGGGATACGGTGAGGGGAGGGGATCAGCGACCAATCGCACCGGGGGACACTCAGGCGAAATCAATGTCCGACCTTGACGCTGTCGCAACAGGAGTTTGGAAGCCGTTGGTGGATTCCACTACTGTCCTTTCGGATCCGGCCAAAATGAGTTTTCGAGAGGGAATACTGGAGCTTGAAGCGCCCCTTCCGTTTATTGATCTCAAAATCCGGGACGTGATTATTCGAGCCGATGTTCGCAACGTCTCTGCCCAAAACGTGGGCCTTTCAGTGCGGAGCTCAATGGGAAGCGATGGGCCTCATCTGTACGGGGCTTGGTATAATGGCACTGGGGCTCAAAGCGGAGATTTTTTTGGAATCACTAAGCAGCGCAATCGCTCGAAGGATCTTGTTGCGGGCCATTCCGGGCACAAATTCACACCGAATCAGTTTGTGGACGTCGCATTAGCGGCGATAGGAGATAAAATCACTCTGTACGTGGAAGGAAAGAAAATCCATTCGGCTGTTGATTCTGACTTTGCTGATGGAGCTATTTCACTTGGGGTCTGGAAAGGCAAAGGTCACTTCCGAAATGTCCGATACCAGAACCTGGATTCGCCGCACTCTGTTACGGTGGGCCAGAAGTCGGAGCTGAGCACGGATCCTGTCCCAGCCGTCGCTCCTTTTACTGCCGACCAGGCCTCAGAGTACCAGGAGGCCTGGGCCCGTTACCTGAGCCTGCCGGTGGAGTATACGAATTCGATCGGCATGAAGTTCAGGCTGATTCCTCTGGGAAGATTCACAATGGGCAGCTCACCAGAAGAAATCGCTGCCGCCAAACCTGATCTGCACACACGCTACGAAGAGACTCGGCCGGCAAGAGCAGATTCTGAAGGACCTCAGCAGGTTGTAACGCTCACAAAGCCATTCTACTTGGGGACAACCGAAGTTACGCAAAGCCAGTTTTTGATGGTCGTCGGAAGAAATCCATCCCACTACTCTGCGACTGGAGAGGCCAGCAACAAAGCTGCCAAGGTTGATCGCTCTGACACCCCTGCTGAAAACATGAGCTGGATTGACACAGGTGAGTTTTGTGATCGCCTGAGCAGCCACGAGAAGCTGATATCGGCGTATCGGTCCGATAATCCGGCGATGATCACTCAGACCGGGACGGGTGGGTACCGACTCCCGACAGAAGCCGAATGGGAGTTTGCGTGTCGCGCCGGCACAACGACGCTGTTTTGGTCCGGCAATGACGAAGAATCTCTGCGGAAAGTGGCATGGTATGGCGGAAATAATCCGAACGATTTTCCGTCACCCGTTGGGAAACTACCTGCGAATCCCTTTGGCCTTTTTGACGTTCATGGCAATGTCTGGGAATGGGTTCACGATGGATGGAATCTGGAAGCATACAGGAAGATGACGGGGGCTGCTGCTACTGATCCGCGCATTGACACTGCCGATGAAGAACGCCGTGTAATCCGTGGCGGTGACTTCTATCTGTCGGCTGCTGAGGCTCGTTCGTCCTGTCGGGACGGATATCCGCTGGACAGTCGGTTCCATGACCTTGGGTTCCGTGTCGCGTTATCTGTCGATGCCGTGAAACAGTTGCAGTCTGCCGCAAACCCTGCCAGTTCAAAATAGACCGGCCGAGTAGTTCGAGGAGGCAGTCACTGGATGTCGAGCGCCGAATGTCGTTCTGCGTGTCGCGATGTCGTGACCGAGGGAAGCCATTGGGAAGCCACCGGTTTCAGAGTAGCGTTATCTGTGGATGCGGTGCGGCAGTTGCAGACCAACAAGGACGCCGGTAACGACAAATAGGGACTGGGCGATCAAACTGAGGTCGGGAGGCCGTGTAGTGCTTTTTCAGATATGCTCCTTCTCTGCTCGATCCCGGTCGCCTTAAGCAGCACCGAGTCCAGTCGCGGATGATTATTGAAGTAGGTCCTTTCTACCGGAAAGGACTGTGTTTGATAGGTCCTTTCTGCCGGAAAGGACTTTCGCCGTAAGGCGAACTGCCATGGGTCATGCATCCGCTCCACGTCGCCGCGTGGCCGTCCTTTCAACCGCGCCTTGTCGCTGGTCGCGGCGTAGCCGCGAAGTCCTGCTCGGCAAGCAGGACCTACCGAAATCGGTGACTGCACTCAGCAACGCTGTACTATCCACGCCGTTGTTGCTGCTCTTTCCATTGCAATGTTGAAGTTCGTTAGGCAATCGTTTTCTGCACTGACATGGGGTGTCCTGTGTTTCAATTGTCAATCACCGTACAGGAGACAAGTCCGTTCGTGCTTTCGCCGGGAATCGCAACGCTCGTTGGTCGAGCAAACTCGTGCGATGTAAAGCTAAATGATCCCTCGGCGTCACGAGTCCATTGTCGCGTCATTGCCCATGACGGCCGCGTGACGCTGTATGATGCCGGCAGTCGCTGGGGGACCTTTGTGAAAGGCAAACGTGTTTCCGAATGTGAACTCAGGCCCGGTGATCGCGTGAGAGTCGGGGAGACAACTCTACTACTTACGATGGACAGCGACGCCAATCACACAACGCTGGCACGACGATCGGAGAGATCGTTATCAGTCGACTGATGACTTAATCCTGGCGCGGGCTTCGCCAGTCCTTGTGCCGTCTTCGGCAACAGAGATTTCCACTCCGCTTCAGTAAACAGAACACTTAGTCCGTCCGCACCTTTGACGATTTCCAGAGACTGCGAGTAAGGCGAAAGTTCCCTGACAACCGCCTCCCCGTGAACTGCTGTCAGCGCTGCTGCCATTACACGCA
This sequence comes from Candidatus Kuenenia sp., assembly GCA_043722015.1. GTDB lineage: Bacteria > Planctomycetota > Planctomycetia > Planctomycetales > Planctomycetaceae > SXXK01. The sequence continues at coordinate 7,783 of JAYSPO010001446.1, forward strand.
TCCCGTTGTACGCCAGCATCGCCGTGCAAAACACGAAATGGTTCCAATCCATTGGTATCACGGAGTTTACACCAAAACTCTAACACCCTGAAAGCCCCGGCCGTTAGAGCCTTCAACAACCACACTGTCAGCTTTCTTGGTACGCGTGACCAACGCGGTTTGCGGACAGGCACACTGATTTCAAATTCACCGGAAATCGCCTGCCACGAAAAAGCGGGACCAAACAAGAATCTTTGGCTCTGTGAACTCAGTCAGTTCTTCGAGTTAGGTGCCGAACGACTACAATTCTCGGTATCCTGATGTTCGTTCCAGACACCTTTGTTTTCCTCCGCTTCGATCTGCAGATCGAGTTCGGCCAGCTTGCTGTGATCGGGCGTGTGGCCTTCGGCGAGCCAGATAAAATCAATATTGTGCCGACACGCATATTCCAAAAATCGGCTGGTGCGAATTCGACGCATCATGCCGTATCCGGCACCGACCGAGTCTTCGAGCCATGCAGCGACAATCCCGCAGGTGTAGTCAATTCGAGTTTCGCCACCTCCGTCGCAGTTGCGGAGGACGTGAAAGTGTTTATAGCCGACCTGGCGGGCGAAGCGCGTGTTGATCATAAAATGGCAGCGGTCCAGCAAACGATTCAAGTCGTCTGGTCTGAAAACAGGAACCACGGCCATGTGCGGCTTGTGATCGCCGATACATTTTGTGCATTCAGTGTGCGTAGTTCCAGCAGGCGTGGTTCAAGTTCCTGCGACATCTGGTTCTTGATCGCGTCCGTGATTCGCTGAATTTCGCGACCGATCTCAATTGCCGATTCGCCGACTTGCCGAGCGGACTTCATCTGATTCACGGCGGCTGCCTTTTCACGCAGCAGGGACGAAAGTCGTTCTTTCAGCGCGGTGGAGAAAACATTCGTTCCCAGGAAACGCTGTGGGTTGTACTGCATGTCCCGGAGCTGTGATTCGACGTGTTGTAACTCGAGCAGCTTTTGACGTTCGTCGGCAAACAGAAACCGTGAGGCGCTTGCCACGGCGAATGGTGAGGGCTCCACGGACCACCAGTTTCGAATCAAGGCGTCCGTGCATGGATCGTATTGTCCCCCGCCGGTTCCGTGGATAAACAAATCGCTGAACAGCAATCGCAACGTCGCCGTAATCAGTGCTCCGCGCGGGACAAGCTGCTGACCGGCAAACAGCAGCGACATGAGTGCTTCGGCTACGTTTCCCTTGTGAAGTGTCAGCAGCCGTGCATGATTGCATGCGAGCTCCATTCCGTCGGGGTTGCGGCGCATCTGCAGCACATGTCGGGTCCCTGCCGCATGATCGACGACCCAGAACGGAAGTTCGCACCAGTCGTCTTCAAGCGTCAGGTTCGGAAACGGATTGGCCTCGTTGCGAATGCGATGCGCGCTGCGAAACGTTGTGAGGGTTTGGTTGTAGCATTGAGCGAAATCAAACGGTCGCTCCAGGATCGGTGCCGTGAAGCGAATGAACTCGGGAAAGCTGCAGATCGCTGACAGCGGCAGTTCCAGCATCCTGCCACCAATGTCCGCATTCCAGCGCGTGATCAGATTGGCTTCCGTCACAGAAAAGCCCGCTGGTGAGATTTCCGCAAGTGCTGCATACTGACCTGCGACCCCATGAAATGCCGTTGCCGCTGAATTTTGCCCGCAGTCCCGCAAGTCGCGTTCAACGGCAATCAATTCCGCAGACAGTACATTCGGTGCTTTCAATCGGCTCCCGGAAAAGAGTCCGGGGCTCCGTGCGAGAGTCGCTGACTTCGAAACGAAATGCGGCACTCCGTCGCTTGAGGCTACCTGCAGATTCCCCTGCGACGCATCGACCGTCGGATACAAGAACGCTCCGGCGTCGCCTTCGTCGGTGTCGATCACAACAGCGACCGCGATCAGGCCGTGCTGTGCCGCAAATGTTTCCGTGGTCTGATACTTGAAGGTCAATCCGGAATGGAATACGACCGGTTGATGTCCGGTCATGACAATCGGCGTTGATGACGGATCACCAGTCAGCAGCGGTCGATCGCCTGACATCAAACCCGCCCGTCGGGCGACTTCTGAGAGTCGGAGCACAAACTGCTCGGCTGAATTTACGAGTCTTGTGCGGGCCTGCTGCCGCAGCTCGCGGAGCGCGATGTGCGGTATCTCCGAGAGGCCCTTGGGCCATGCTGAGATCGGCGGTTCCAGGATGGTCGTTTCAAATGGCAACGAATTATCCAATCGACTATCAGAGTTTCCACAGTTGCAAATGTCCGGCCAACATGATTCGGGGAATTGTACGAAGCACGATTCCTGTCCGCGCCGTTCCTGCGTCTGAATACTTTCCTGGCAACTGAATGACACGCAGACTCAATACGGATAATCTACGCCGCGACCGGCCATCACAGAAGTCTTGCCCTTAAATCGGGCCGCAACTTCGCTGCCGACCGTCAACTGTGAGAACCCCGACTCGATCGTTACTCCGTGGAGACGCAACATTGGCTCAATCCCGTCAGGAAATCCTGCAGCGAATTCACAGGAAGATCGCCGATGGCCTGCCGATCATCGGCGGAGGTGCCGGCACTGGCATCAGCGCGAAGTGTGAAGAAGCCGGCGGCATCGATCTCATCGTGATCTACAATTCCGGACGTTTCCGGATGGCTGGCCGAGGCTCCATGTCGGGACTCATGCCATACGGAAATGCCAATCAGATCGTGCGCGAAATGGCGAATGAAATCTTGACCGCTGTCAAACATACGCCGGTCCTGGCGGGAGTTTGCGGCACAGACCCGTTCATGCTTCGCGATCATTTTCTGCGGGAACTCAAGGACATCGGCTTCGCCGGGATTCAGAATTTCCCGACGGTTGGCCTGATCGATGGCGTCTTCCGCGCGAATCTGGAAGAAACGGGAATGGGGTTTCAACACGAGATTGATCTTATCGCCGCCGCCCATCAACTGGACTTGCTGACAACGCCGTACGCTTTTGATCCGGATCAATCCGCGGCGTTGACGCAAGCCGGGGCCGACATCATCGTGGCTCACATGGGGCTGACCACGAGCGGCACCATCGGAGCAACCACTGCGTTGACGCTGGAAGAGTCTGTTTCGAAGGTTGCTGAAATCACGGCCGCTGCCCGATCCATTCGCAAAGATGTCATCGTCCTGTGCCATGGCGGACCGATCGCGATGCCTGAAGACGCCCAGTTCATGATGGATCACGTGCCTGAGATCAACGGGTTCTACGGAGCCAGTTCGATGGAACGTCTTCCCACAGAAATCGCCCTCACCGCACAGGTCCGTAACTTCACGGCCATCCGGAGATCCCCGTAACTTGACTCTCCGAGTCGAGCGTTGAGCGCGGCCCGCTGGGCACGCGGTTAAACGAACCGGAGATCTTCGTAACTTGACTCTCCGAGTCGAGAAGTTCGCCGCCGACCTTGCCTCGCCATTTGAATAAACAGGAATCGACGACATGGAAATTCACCGCCGCCTGCCCGAACGTCGCCCGTATCCCGCACCGCGAAAAAACGTGTTGCTGCTCAGTTGTATGGATCTCAGACTGATCGACGACATTTGCGAATTCATGGATGGCGACAATCTTCAGAACCGCTACGATCAACTTGTGTTTGCAGGAGCATCGCTGGGCGTGATGCAGCCACGACATGCCGCATGGCGGGACGTCTTCTTTCAGCACCTTGACATCGCCGTGCAACTTCACGATATCCGCGACGTGTACATCATGGAACATCGCAACTGCGGAGCTTACACGCATTTTCTTGGCCCGAACTTCGACTACCCGGATTCCGTCAAGGGCCAGATGGCGGAAGAGGAAGAACACCGCAAACACGCCCAGAGCCTGCGTGATGCCATCATCCAGCACTGCGCCGACCGACGCGATTCCGGTGGCGACCCGGAACTCTGGAACATCAATGTCCGCTGCTTCCTGATGGACCTCCGTGGTTCCGTGAGAATGCTGATCACCGAAGGCGAAAACTACGACTTCTAGCGTCGGCAGGACCAGGAATTTGGGTTGAGTCTGTAGGCCGGACCAAGCGAAGCGCCGTTCCGGCAATTGCCAGACACCTGCCGGAACGGCG
>JAYSPO010001447.1:0-18849 GCA_043722015.1 Candidatus Kuenenia sp.
CAGACACCTGCCGGAACGGCGCTGCGCTTGGTCCGGCCTACCCCAACTGGCATTTGTTGAAAAAACGGCAGAGGTTTTCAACAGCAATGACAAGCTGGAAGCTTATCCCACGCCAGGAACCCGCCGAGTTTCCTGATCAATCGTGAAAGTCTCCATTCGGTTGTCTATAATTCGGATGTCCAAATTCCTCTGTGGAACTTTTCGCCGTCCTTGAAATGCTGCACGACTCAATAGTGGTCGGCTCATTCGTCGTTGGGTCGGCAAGGATCGCCGTGTTTTCCTGCAAATCGGGGACTCGCGAATTATTCAGGAAGTGTCGCATCGGGGAGACGGAATCGGTATTATGGCACCTTGCTTTTGAATACCGATTTCCGGAGTCTGTCGGATGTGGAATCACAGAACGCTTTTGATTTGTTGCACGGCTCCATGGCTGTTCACTCTCAGTCCCCGCGCGACGGCGCAGGACGAGATTGAATTCAACCGTGATGTGCGGCCTATTCTGGCGGCGAATTGTTTTGAATGTCATGGTTTCGACGTCAAGACACGCAAGGCTGATATGCGGCTCGATACGCCAGAAGGAGCCTATGCTGAGCACGATGGCGCGATCGCCGTGAAACCGGGTGATCTGGCGGGTAGCGAGCTTTGGAGTCGCATTACCAGTGCCGACGCTGAAGTCCTGATGCCTCCACCTGAGTCGAAAAAAACACTGACCGACGCCGAAAAAGACACGCTACGTCGCTGGATTGCACAGGGCGCACGGTACCAGAAGCACTGGTCCTTCGAACCGCCGAAATCATCTAAGATTCCCGAAGTCCATACTGCGGGATGGGTTCGCAGTCCCGTGGATGCTTTCATATTGGCAAAGTTGGAGCAACAGAAACTCACGCCGCAGCGTGAAGCGGACCGCGAGGTACTCATTCGCCGCGTCGCATTTACGCTCACAGGACTACCTCCGAAGATTGCGGAAGTGGACGAGTACTTGAACGATGCCTCCGCCGATGCGTACGAGAAAATGGTGGATCGTTTTTTGGCGTCGCCGCATTTCGGTGAAGAACAGGCACGGCAATGGCTGGATGTGGCGCGCTACGCCGACACCCACGGTCTGCATCTCGACAATGAACGCGAGATGTGGGCGTATCGTGACTGGGTTGTGAAGGCCTACAATCAGAATCTGCCGTTCGACGAGTTCACGAGATGGCAACTCGCGGGCGATCTGCTTCCGGAACCGACACAGGATCAACTCATCGCCACTGGATTCAATCGCTGCAACGTGACAACGAGTGAAGGCGGAGCCATCGCTGAAGAATGGCTGTATCGCTATGCCGTGGATCGCACCAGCACGACGATGCAGACGTGGATGGGTCTCACGGCTGGCTGCGCCGTCTGTCACGACCACAAGTATGATCCCGTGACACAGCGAGATTTCTATTCCATGTATTCGTTCTTCTACTCGACATCTGATCCTGCGATGGACGGTAATATCAGCACGACGAATCCATTTTTGAAAGTGCCCACTCCCGAACAGAAATCTGCCCTGGAAGCCGCTCAGCAACAGGCCATGACTTCGAAGAAAGCCATCGAGGATGCGCTCTCTACGGTCGAATACTCCGATCCGGGAAATGCGGCTGCCGAAGCTGCCGCTGACATTGTCGCAGTCAGAGATGTTCTCATCGACGATGCTTTTCCGCTCGGGACCAATACACGCAACACGTCGAGAAACGATACGACGTGGCGGCTTGATCCGACATTCGGCGCGAAAGCCGGTCGGCGTGTGATCGAACTGGCGTATGGCTCGCAGTATGACCTGAACCTTGACTTCACGGTGATTCCTGTGGTTATGCCGAATGAAGGCCACCTGGAATTTGCACTGCGCATTGATCCCTTCAACCCACCAACGGCGTTTGCGGTGCAGTACAACGACGGCGGAAATCATCGCGTCGTCTGGGGCGACAAATCAACAATCGGATTCGACAAAGCCGATGCCGACATGGGACCGATTCCGACTGCGGGTGAATGGATTCAGGTTTCAGTGCCTTTTGAATCCGCAGGTTCAAAGTCCGGTTCCCTTGTAAAGAGCATGGTACTGATTCAGAACGGCGGCAAAGTGTGGATCGACGACATGCGAATCGCGGGAAAGACGGATCGCGCGAAGGATCCCTTGTCGTCTTTCGAACGCTGGTGGGAAATGAGCAAGGGGACGAATCCTGCAGGCATCAGTGGCGAACTTCGTACGCTGTTGATCGCTGGCCCGAGTGATTCTGTCACGGCTGAACAACGCAACCAACTGCTGCGATTCTGGCAACAGAACGTGCAGCGAATCTCAGAATCGCCGATTGCACAACTGCGTGAAGCAGGGGCCATTGCTGAACTTAATGTGGCAGATCTTAACGGCACGATTCCCGGCACGTTCATTTTCAATGATCTGCCGGCACCCCGCGATGCGTTTATCATGTTGCGAGGTCAATACGATAAGCCAGGCGAAAAAGTGTTGCCGCGAGTTCCGACGGAATTTCCTCCGCTCAAAACGGCGGACGGCCAGCCATTCCCTGCCGATCAGCGTGCGAATCGCCTGGATCTGGCGCGGTGGTTCCTGGCCGAAGAAAATCCGTTGACGACGCGCGTTACGGTCAATCGCGTCTGGCAGCAGTTGTTTGGTATCGGCCTGGTGAAGACCAGCGACGATTTCGGAACACGGGGCAGTCTGCCCAGCCATCCGGAATTGCTCGACTGGCTGGCGGTTCATTTCCGTGAATCCGGCTGGGACACGAAACAGTTGTACCGGCTCCTGCTGACTTCAGCGACGTTTCGTCAGGATTCGGCAACCAGCCATGATCTGCATCAGCTGGATCCTGAAAATCGCCTACTGGCTCACGGCCCGCGTTTGCGACTCGATGGCGAACAGCTCCGCGACAATGCGCTGGCTGTGAGCGGACTTCTGAATTCAGCCATGGGCGGTCGCGGAGTGATGCCGTATCAACCGCCGGATATCTGGGAACCGGTCGGCTACGAAAACAGTAACACGCGGTTCTACATGCAGGACCACGGCGAAGATCTTTATCGCCGGAGTCTGTACTGTTTCATCAAGCGCACGGCACCGCCGCCATTCATGACAAACTTTGATGGCCCGAATCGCGAACAGTTCTGTTCCCGCCGGGAACGCAGCAATACGCCTCTGCAGGCGTTGCAGTTGATGAATGATGTGCAGCACTTTGAAGCCGCCAGAGCCCTCGCGGAACGTGTTCTTGCAGAAGGTGGCGCGGATACAAATTCTCGTCTGGAGTTTTTGTATCGGACCGTCCTGTCGCGTAAACCAACCGCAGACGAAATTCGGATTGTGACATCCGCGCTGCAAACGCAGTTGGAGATGTTTGCCGCTGACGCCACCGCAGCGACCAAAGCAATTCACGTTGGTGAATCAGAACCGAAGAAAGTTGCCGCCGATCTCGCGACTGCGGCGTGGACGATGATTGCAAATTTAATTCTGAACCTGGATGAGTCGGTGATGAGAAACTAATGCTCTGTCAAGCCAACGATTTGGCGTTGAATCTGTAGGCCGGACCAATCGCGGTTCCGGCACTTGGCCAACCTGCCGGAACGGCGCTGCGCTTGGTCCGGCCTACCTCAAAATTGAGTCTTGACAAAGCACCAGCATATCGGATGCTTGCCCACACAGATCGAGAAATATTATGAACTCAATTGACGATTATCTACTGTCTCAGACACGCCGACAGTTCTTCGGCCACGGTGCGTTGCGCATGGGGGGCGTTTCACTGGCGTTGATGGCGGCTCAACGGGCGAAGGCTCAGGAAACGGCGTCCGCAGAGCAGGTTCATCCTCCGCTGCCGGGGTTCCCACATTTCGCCCCCAGGGCAAAATCCATCATTTATCTGCACATGAATGGCGGACCGTCACAGCTCGACACCTGGGATTATAAACCGCATCTTTCGGATCATTTTGACAAGGATCTGCCGGATTCCATCCGTCTGGGTCAGCGCATTACAACGATGACCAGCGGCCAGGCGCGATTGCCGGTGGCTCCGTCGCTGTTCAAGTTTGCGCGTTACGGTCAGGCCGGAACATGGGCCAGCGAACTACTGAATCATACGGCTCAGCACATTGACGACATCGCGGTGGTTCGCAGTGTGCATACAAACGCCATTAATCACGATCCAGCGTGTACGTTCGTAACCACCGGCAGCGAAGTGCCGGGCAAACCCAGTCTCGGTTCATGGTTGGCGTATGGACTTGGCAGTGAAAGCAACAACCTGCCTGCTTTTGTGGTACTGACCCCGCGCTGGACTTCGAAACAGGCGGCTCAGGCCTTGTTTTCACGAATGTGGAGCAGCGGGTTTCTGCCATCGAAGTATACCGGCGTCGCGCTGCGGAGCGTGGGTGATCCTGTGCTCTATATCGATAACCCGGACGGCGTCTCTGCCGGTCATCGGCGGGCAATGCTGGACAGTCTGGCAGAACTCAATCAGCGCACGTTTGAACGCTTCGGTGATCCGGAAACGCAGACAAGGATTGCCCAATACGAAATGGCATTTCGGATGCAGAGCAGCGTGCCGGAACTGATTGACTTGTCGGGTGAAACGCAGGCCACGCTCGATATGTACGGTCCGGAAGTTTCGAAGCCCGGAACCTTCGCCGCCAGTGCGTTACTTGCGCGCCGGATGGTCGAACGCGGCGTACGGGCAGTGCAGATTCTGCATCGAGGCTGGGATCAACACGGATCGTTGCCGAGCGAAATCCGGCATCAATGCTACGACACCGATCAGCCCTGTGCCGCACTGCTGCAGGATTTGAAACAGCGTGGTCTGTTGCAGGACACCCTGGTCGTCTGGGGCGGAGAATTTGGCCGCACGGTGTATTCGCAGGGATCTTTAACCGCTACAAATTACGGTCGTGACCATCATCCTCGTTGCTTCAGCATGTGGATGGCTGGCGGCGGCATCAAAGGTGGCACGGTGTACGGTGAGACGGATGACTTCAGTTACAACATCATCGACAAGCCGTGCCATGTGAATGACCTGAACGCAACTCTCCTGCACTGCCTTGGCATAGACCATGAGCGATTTTCGTACCGCTTTCAGGGTCTGGATCAACGCTTGACCGGCGTGGAGCCACAGCATGTCCTGCAGGAGATACTGGCGTGAAAATCAAACCTGCCACGATCGATGCGTATCTGGCAGCGTTGAGCGACGAAAAACGTGCAGCCCTGGAAAAGCTGCGAGAGACAATTCTCGCTGCAGCACCAGAAGCAGAAGAGTGCGTCAGTTACGGAATTCCGGCCTTCCGTCTGCATGGAATGCTGGTCGGTTTCGGCGCAACCGCTAAACACTGCTCCTTCTATCTGATGAGTTCATCCATCGTCGAAGCGCACGCTGAGGAACTACGGAGTTACGACAGCAGCAAGGGTACGATCCGATTCCCGGCAGACCAACCGCTACCGGTCGCTCTGGTACGCAAGCTTGTGAAGGCGAGGATTGCGGAAAACCTGTCGCGGAAAGAACAGGCATAGTTTCGACTGTACCATGCCTAGGGTTTTTGAAGCTCTTCGAATTCGGCATATTCGGCGGCGGTATCGATATTGATCCCATTGTGCATTAACGCGCCAAAGGTGATGCGAAGGGATTCACCACTTTTCACAGTCACCAGACTCTGCTCGCCCTGCTTCATCGCGGCTCGTCCGAACGGGTTGGCCACAAAGACGCCGTAGTCGCGATTGTGCCACCAGCTTTCGCGGAAGTTGGTTGGTGCCGCCATGAGCGTAATACCTCCCTGGAGATCGCCGACCGTGCCCGCATAGTCACACCATTTCGCGGGCTGTCCCCATGTTTTGGCGGCCGTCTGCAGGCCGTTTGAGTTCACGATGCGGCCGCCGTTCTTTTCCGTCATCGGCGTGGCAACTCGAGCACCGAAGCCCATTTCCTCCTGATCGCCGAACGCGATATCGCGTTTGTCGGTATGAAAAGTTGCATCCCAGATCAGCAGCCGATCGTCTTTCTCTTTAACCGCGAAGTCACCGTCCGACTTCGCATCGCTTCCGGGAGAAACGTCGGTCGCAGCGGCCTGCAGGACCGTCAGAAAGACGGCAAGCGTCGCCGTCACGCGTGTGAGCGAGAACTTCATGTTCAGGGAGCCTTGAATTTTTATGCCAGCATATGAAGTCGAATCCATCAAAATGATAGCTGATCCTGCGGCATGTCACAGCTGCCTGGCGCAAATGGCAAAGACGGCGAAGATCTGGGTTACGATTCTCACAAGACACATTCAGTTCGCTATCAACTGCGCCGTCTTTTGTGCGGGGCAGTTCATCTGATACTCGAACTACCGGTTACAAGACTGCTGGAAGAACTCTTTGCGTTACAAAGTGGTCCGATCTGTCCAGTCCGGAGTTCTCTGTGTCATTGTTGTAGATCGCGTCAGCTAAGCGTGTGGGAGCTTATGCCTGAAGAAACATTGGTGTATTGGCCCCACTGGCCCCGTGCCAGTGGACCAAAGGTTTGGCAACTAAGACACAAAACACCAGACCTTGCTCCCCACCCGACCTTGCGTCGATGGAAGCTCGGTTTGAAAACTATGGTAAGTCCCGCGTCAGAGACACAGGTAACGATTGCGATCCAATCTGCAGAGTTGTCAAGCCTGGCATCCACTGGCATAAAGCCAGTTGGCGGCCGGAAGTGTGGCTGCTGGCATTGTCTGGTAGTCGTCAAACCTGGTTTCCACCGGCGTGAAGCCGGATCGGGGACCAATTACAGTCGACAAACCAAACGAACCACTCAAGAATCCCAAGCTCCAACTCCATCCAGGGAATCGCCCCAAGACGCGTGTTTCCGCTTGTTTCGACGGACTGGACAGATCGCACCCATCCGCGACATCCGTGGTCACAAAACTGCGATTGGAAAAGCAGCTGGATCCGCAATGCGCCGCACAAACCTTCCTCGTCCTGCGCAAGTTCAGGCTGTCAGGCGAGCGGCACAATGAATAGTACCCGTTGAGCCTGAGGCGCTAGCCGATTCGACGGCAGGAAATCGGCTAACGCCTCAGGCTCAAGTCAATTGAGTTCGGTACGTTTGTTTCTGCCGCTCGCCTAAGTCGCAGGTCGAAATCTCACCGCACTTGCCCCTTGGCGCGGACCTGGTTGAGGAGCGTCGAGAGTTCCCGCACTTTGTCAGGCTGTTCGGCGTAGAGATTGTGTTTCTGCGCGAGGTCGTCGCGGAGGTTGTAAAGCTCGCCGGGCTGCGTGTTCCTGGTGTAGCCGTTAGCCTGATCGAACCATTCGGGAACTTTGCTGACTGCACCGGTTTTTGCCGCGATGAGCACCCAGTCGCCGTGGCGGAGCGCGTATCCGTTGGCGTTTGTGTTATGGACCACTGTGTCTCGCGCACTAGGCGACTCGCCTTTGATAAACGTGAACTGGCTGTAACTGTCCTCGCCAGAACCAGCGGGGATGTCTGATCCGACGACGGTAGCAATAGTCGCAAAGACGTCGATCTGACTGAGGAGGCCGTCGCTCACCTTGCCTGCCGGAACAACGCCAGGCCAGCGGATCACGCAGGGAACGCGGTGGCCACCTTCCCAGATGTCGCGTTTCAATCCGCGTAACGGGCCCATGCTGCGGTGCTGGAAGTTCTTAATGCGATCGTAGGCATAATGTTCCGGGCCATTATCGGCGCTGAAGATGACAAGCGTATTCTCCGCGAAGCCGCCGTCTTTCAAGGCCTGCAACACGCGGCCCACAGTGTCGTCCGTTCGGCATCAAGAATCGGCTGATCGAAGGCATTGACGATGCCATGAAACTTTCGCCAGTGATACCGCCCATGCAGCAGCGCGTACCGGCTTGGCGTACACACTCCGGACGAACTGTGGGCATCCGTAAATCGTGTCCCCTGCGCCGCGAGACTATCCAGATGCGGCGTGGGAATTCTGGACTCCAGGTTCTGTACGCCGAGATCACCATAGCCCATATCATCGGCGTAAAGGATGACAATATTGGGCCTGGCAGGCGGCGCCTCTACCGCCTGCAGAGGTGACAACGGCGTCAGCAGCAAAGCGAGTGTTGTGAAGAGAGATCGGTTCATGGGTTTGTACATATCTCGTGAGGCATTCGGGCGTGGGACGCGAGTTACATGGACTTCAGACCGACCGTATTCACCGCGATGATCTGGTACTGATACGTTTTGCCGGCTTCGGCTGTGGTGTCGGTGTATTTCATCTCGACCAGCGGTTGCGTGGGGGTATCGCTGTAGGACAGGTTTTGGAAGATCGGACGGCCGAAAGGATTCTTCCCCTGCTCGGGAACGTTCGCAAGGAACTGTCCATCGCGCTCAATCACAAAACTGGCGAGCCCGCTTTCGAGATCCGCATCGGCTGCCCAGGTCAGCACATTGCCGACGACATGTAGATTTGTCGGAGCCGAGGGCGGCGTCGCGTCTGTCACGGCCGAGTCTTTGACGTACTGCGCCCACGCGTTTGCCACTGACTCGTTCGGCAACCACACGGATTTCTCCAGGATGGATTTCTCCACGGGACCTGAAAACTTCGCTGCCGGGACTGGAGTCCCGACAACCGCACCTTCGGCATTCAGCAGAGCAATCCAGTGGTCCGTGCCAGCCATCGTCTTCAGCGGATCGCCGCTCTTCGCCGGCAGACGTGCCGTCAGACAAGCATCAAACCACGGCATCGCCAGATAGCGTTGGTTTCCACAGTCATGGCTTGACAACGGATCGATCGCCACACCGATGAGTCCGCCTTTGGCTCGCACGGCGAGAAAGAACGCCTCGTTCCCCGGCCACACTCCGGCGAACCGGCTTTCCTTGTCGGTGACCCCCTCTTTGGTACCGAGATTCACCATCACTGGCACCTGGCAGGCAGCCTCCGAAATCGCGTAGGGCGCGGGCTTGCCTTCGACGGCGGTGGTCGGCGGAACTCCCGAACGCAGCCATGCGGCAGCCACGCGTTCGGGGTGCAGCAACGTCATGCCGCCCGCCCAGTGTCCGCCGCCGCTGTGACCCCAAATAGCCCACGGCACGGTGGCCAATTCGGGGTGACCCGACATGGCACCGAGGTCGGCCAGTGACTTCTGAAACACTGCGTCCGAGCCGTTGCGTGGGTCACACCATAACTGGCAGTCAGCTTTCTCAGGCTGTTCATACACGGGACTTAACAACGCGCAGTCATGTTTCCTGGCCAACGCCTGCCAATGCAGATCAAACGCACCAGTCTGCCCCGACTTGCACGAGCCTTCGCCGCACCCATGCTGATGGACGATCAGCCCACGCAGCGTTTTGACCTGCGGCGGAATCCAGACAGTGAAGCTCGCCGGATACACCAGTTCGCCCGACTGCGTCGAGCCCTCATAGCGCACTCGATAATACGGCGGATTGGCAGCAAGCGGATTGACATACACCGGCTCCTGGGCCGAAACCGAACCAACCAGAGCAACAAAGTACAGTACGAACTGACGCATGACATTCACCCATTGCTGGCTTTTCCCGGATTCCAATTTGCCCCGACGCTCCGTCGCGGGAATTCTCACCACGCCCGGTTGTACCACAATCATCCTCGCATCAGACGCAGCAAGGCTCGCATTTCATGAAATTAATGTCTGCCGCACCAGATCGCGCAAGGCAACAGCCACGGGCAGCGAATGCAGCACCATGTCTGCATCCGTCGGCCAGCAGCATTCTCGTAATCCATCCGGAAGCACGGGAGGACAACCGAATGAACACAATAGCCACTGCATTCATTCCATGGCCTTGACCATGACAGCACACGCTTTGTAACCGGGTTGGCGGGAGAACGGATCAAACACGGACTGCGTCAACTGATTGACGCAGTCATAGTGCATGGGGGCGAAGACCTGGCCGGATCGAACTGTGGATGTGATGACAGCCCGCAGCGGGATGGATCCGCGCCGGGACGAAACCTGTAGCATTGTCCCGTCAATGATTCTCAGAGCATCTGCGTCGGCGCTGTTGATTTCCAGATAGGCGTCCTGCGGATAAAGCTTCCGCAGAATGGCCGACTTTGATGTACGAGTCTGCGTGTGCCACTGAGATGCCGTACCGCGGCCTGTGAGCAGCGTGAAAGGGTATTCAGTATCGGACGGTTCAGGCAACGGCTGCGGTTTTTCGAAGATGAATTTCGCGCGGCCATCAGCGTGGAAGTAGCGACCATCAACGAAAAGTCTCCGTTCGTTGGTGTGGTATTGTAGTGTCGCCGCATCGTGCGGTGTGCATGGCCATTGCACGCCGCCAAGTTCATCCAACATTCGATAGTCCGTAATGCCGGTAATGTCACAGGGTTGTCCGGCGGAGAGTTGCTTCAAGGATTGAAACACAGACTCCGGATTCGTCCAGTTCAGAAACAAATGGCCACAACCCCAGGACTCAGCGACCAATCGAAAGATGCGAAAATCTGACAGAGCCTGCCCCGGTGCCTTCTTCACCGATCGAATCACACCGAAACGCCGTTCAGAATTAATGAATGTGCCTGCCTTTTCGCCCCAACCTGCGGCCGGCAATATGAGGTCAGCGAGAGCTGCGGTTTCTGTCGAATGATACATGTCCTGAACGACGAGAAAATCCAGTTTACGCAGCAGTTCTTTCACATCATTCTGATTGATCCATGAATGAGCTGTATTCGTCGCGATGATCCAGAGTCCTCGAATCGCCCCCGTGCGAATGCCTTCCATGATTTCGCTGTACGCCCAGCTGTTCTGACGTGGAATGTTCTCTTCCGGAATGTGCAGAATGTCGGCGACTTTGCGGCGATGATCGGCATTCTCAAAATCATGACCGCCCAGCAGATTGGTCGTGTTACTGAACAAGCGGGATCCCATCGCGTTGCATTGACCGGTGATGGAATTTGCCCCTGTACCGGGTCGCCCCATATTGCCTGTCATCAATGCCAGATTGATGATCGCCTGCGCCGTGCGCACACCTTCGTGGCTCTGGTTAACGCCCATCGTCCACCAGAATGAAACGCGCTGTCCGCGATGAATGATCTCTGCCAGACGCTGCAGCAAATCAGGTGCGATTCCGGCCTTTTCGAGCACAACGTCCGGCGTGAACGTCTGCATGAATCTTGTGAAGTCGTCGAAACCGTTTGTATGGCGGTGAATGTATGCGCGATCCAGCCATTCGTTTTCAATCAACGTTCGAGCGAGTCCATAGAGCAGCACGAGGTCGCCCTTGGGATTCAGCGGCACATGCAGCGTGGCCTGAGAAGCCGTCTCTGTTGTTCGCGGATCGATCACGACGATTTCCGGATTGTGTCGATTGCGAGTCACTCGTTCCCACAGAATCGGATGGGCAATGCACGGATTCGCACCGACAAATACCAGGACGTCCGATTCTTCAAGATCTGCGTAGGTATAGGGTGGCGCGTCGAAACCAAACGATTCCTTATAGGCCGTCACGGCGGTCGCCATGCACTGGCGCGTATTGCCATCACCGTGTCGCATCCCCATGCCGAATTTTGTGAGCGATCCGAGATATGCCATTTCTTCCGTGGGAATCTGGCCTGTGCTGATAAACGCGACGGATTCGTTGCCGTGCTGCTTCTGAATGGACTTGAATCGTTCGCAGAATGTCTGCATGGCATCAGGCCATGAAACCGGCTCAGGACTTGCATTGCGGTTTCGTCTCAGCAAAGGCACTGTGGCGCGGTCCGGGGCAGCCAGCACTTCCAACGCCTGCCAGCCTTTAGGACATGCCATGCCAAGGTTGACCGGATAGCGTGTGGCGGGGCTCAGCGAAACAGCTTCGCCGTCTTTCATGGATATATTCAGATTGCAACCGGTGGAACAATAGCCGCAGACCGACTTCACCACGCCGTCCGCATCGTGCCCATCGATGCGGGACGGCAATCCGTACGCAGAGGGATTCAGTACCAGTTCGGAAGTCAGCGGACCGTTGGAATCATGCACCAGCCGACGTAACAGTCCGGTCTTCTCGAACAAGCCCGGTCGCTTGCCCGTCGGGGGCCGTCGTTGTCCATTCATGACTTCATCACTCCCGGCATCCGCAACGGTACGACCGCGCGAAAGAACAGGTAGCGTTCCGTAAATTCGGCTCCGACGACCGTGATGACCGCGAGGCCGGCGAACAGACTGACATGCGTGCCAACCGGCCACAAGATCAGAAAGACGGAGAGCAGCAGAAACATCACCTGACCGACGGCTTGCAACCGCATTTCGAACGGCAGTCTGTTCGTGAGCAGCAGCGTGGTTTCGACGAGCGACGCATGTTGAACGTCCACGCCAACGGTGTGAGCGTCGCGACAGGCGGACTCATACTGCACCGCTGCAGGTGCGGTGACTAACCCGATGGATTTTTGCCTCATCACATTCCGCAGCAGGGCGAGTTTAGTCACAGCACTCACGACCGCCGCACACGCCAGCGTCCGGCAGATTGCCGGCCCGACGTCAGTCACGGAGAACTGCAGTGTCCACAGCACAATGATCGACCCGATACCCAGTGAGGCCGATAGAAATGCCGGCGCCGATCGAGCCACATTCCAGAACGGCCGATGAGTGACGTGGTAGATCATCGCGGACGCCATCACTCCGACAACTCCCGACGTCGCTGCCGCGATCAAGCTCAGATTCAGCCACGCTGAGTCGATCCAGGACAGCGAGGCTGACAAAAAACAGAGCGGAATGCACATTCCGAACGCTGCTATCTCGCGGCTGAGCCACGAATGACGAATGCCCAGAATCGCGCGGTACGCGAATTGTGGTCGGCCAAGATGCATCGTGCTGCTGATCGCGGAGCAGGCCGCGAGGACCGCTGCAAGACAAAGCAACGCGGTGCGCGGGTTGGCGCCAGCGCGGCTTGTCAGCCGTTGGTCCCACCCTACCGTGTTGTTCAGCAAAAAAACCAGAACCACGATTCCCACTGCGATCTGGCTCAGAACCAACAGCAGGATCAACGGCAGGTGGGCGTGTTCAAGCGGACGGGCCGCATACGTCCCGGCACGCATCGTCGGATTTCTGGTCGCCTTTCCCACGTAACGCGTCGTTGGAATCGTAATCCTCGGGTCCGGTGAATCGGGGAGGAAAGTACCGGTGTCTGCATCAGCCCTCGCAGCGGTAATATCAATGGTGCAAATGCTGATGGCCTGGTGAGGACAAGCCTGTACACAAGCCGGTGCTTCACCAGCCGAGAGTCGCTGAGTACACATGTCACACTTGCGGACGATGCCCTTTGCCGCATGGTACTTCGGAACCTCATACGGGCAGGCGAGAGTGCAGTACTGACAACCAAAGCACTGATCATCCAGATGCCGCACGATCCCTGTGACCAGATCTTTCTCATAGGCGTTCACCGGGCAGGCACTCAGGCAGCCGGGATCAACGCAGTGATGACACGCGGTCGTGACGTGCTGAAACTGAGCGATGCTGGTAGATGGTGCGAGCAACAGCCCTACATCGCGAAACGATTCACCTTCATCCAGTCCGTTCAGTGCGTGACAGGCTACAACGCACGCTTTGCAACCGGAACACTTATCAAGATCCACCTCAAACGCCAACTGCTGCCCCGGCTGCGGCATGGCGGCAGGCATCAGGTTGCGATAATACTGCGATTGCGCGGGTTCCGATTGAGACTTGTGCCATGTTGAAAACTCTTCCACTGCCGTGAGCGTAGACTGTTCATGCAGCAATTGTGAAATCAGGTCGGAAGGATGCATTTGAGCGTTCGTATGTAGGATGGACATTCTTGTCCGTCGCCTGACCATGAAGTGCCGTCGAAGCCAAAGTTGCTGCGTCACAAGAACCTGACGCTCGTGGAACGATTTCAGGCGAGGACTCCGACATGCATGTCCAGACGACATGAATCTCACTCGACTCGGAGAGTCAAGTTACAGCCGTCTCCTGCAAAGCATGAGTCACGCACGACGTCGCCAGTTTGCAGCCGATTTCTGTTGAAAGCAGTTGATCCAGAATCTGTGTCGGTGGCAGTTCCACCTGAACACGATCGCCTTCAATCTTCACCGGAAACGTGCGGATGGCGTATTCCTCTCCCTGCAGCGAATCGCCGGTTTGAAGCGAAAAAGTCTTCTTGTGCATCGGGCAGGCAACTTTGGGAGTCCCCGCAGCATCTCCGATCATTCCACGAGACAATACAAAAGCCTTACGATGCGGACACATGTTCTGCGATGCGTACCATTCGCTGCGGCTCGTGAAGTTGAACACCGCAATCTGCACCTTGCCATGTTGAATCGTGGCCCCGCCGTCCACCGGAAAGTCGCTGACATGACCCACATCGACCCACGACGTTTGATCAACTTCATCCGGGAACAACTCCTCCACCTGAACCCGTTTCTGAACCATGTCCTGAAACTGCCCGAGCGATACGAATTCTCCGGGCCAGTCGGCAGGATGATTCTGGCCGCGTTCCGACACCACTTCGATACACGATTCCGTATCGTTAGTGTTCATGAACTGACGGAACCAGCGAACTTTTTCCTGATCCTGAACGGTTGATTTCCATTCGCACTGGTAGGTATCGACCAGATGCTGCATCATCCCTTCGAGCTCACCAGCGATGCCGAGCTTGTCGCGAACCACGACATCGCGGATATGGTCAATGCCGCCTTCCAGCTTTTCGCACCAGACAGATGTGCGCGTCAGCCTTTCGGCCGACATGATGTAATAGACGAAGAAGCGATCGATGTAGCGGATGGCTGTTTCTTCGTCGATATCGGTTGCCAGCAATTCCGCATGCCGCGGCTTCGTACCGCCGTTGCCACAGACATAGAGGTTGTAACCGTGCTCCGTAGCGATCAGCCCGACGTCTTTACTCTGCGCTTCGGCACATTCCCGAGTACACCCGGAAACCGCCATCTTCACTTTGTGTGGTGAACGGACGCCCTTGTAGCGATTTTCGATGCGGATCGCGAAGCCGACGGAATCCTGAACTCCGTAACGACACCACGTTGTCCCGACGCAGCTCTTCACTGTTCGCAGCGCCTTACCATAGGCATGGCCGCTTTCGAAACCGGCATCGATGAGTTCTTCCCAGATCGATGGCAGATCCTGCACTTTGGCTCCAAACAAGTCGACTCGCTGCCCGCCCGTAATCTTTGTGTACAGATTGTACTTGCGAGCCACAACACCCAGCACAATCAGTTTCTCCGGTGTGATTTCTCCACCAGGCACGCGGGGCACAACGGAATAGGTTCCGTCACGCTGAATGTTGGCCAGGAAGCGATCATTGCTGTCCTGCAGCGTCTGATGTTCGGGCTTGAGGATATAGTCATTCCAGAGTCCCGCCAGGATCGACGCCACGGCGGGTTTGCAGACTTCGCAGCCGTGGCCTCCACTTCCACTGTGCTGCAGGACGTCCGCAAACGACCTGAGTTGCTTCGCCTTGATGATGGCAAAAAGTTCCGTCCGGGAATATGCAAAATGTTCGCACAGATGGTTATTAACGACCTTGCCGGTCGCTTTCATCCTGGCGTGAAACAGATCGGTGACGAGCGGCATGCAGCCGCCGCAGCCGGTCCCTGCGCGAGTGCAGGATTTCACCGCCGCCACAGACTCCAGATTCTGCGCTGCAATCGCCGCACAGATGGCAGCCTTCGTGACGTTGTTACACGAACATATCTGAGCAGAATCAGGCATGGCATCAATGCCACCCAATGCCGACGATCCCTGGGAACTCCCAAGAATCAATTCGTGCGGCGGACATGGCAGCGGTGCGCCAGACCTGGCGAAAATCGACAGCGGACTGTATGCCGCAGCATCTCCTACAAGGATGCCACCCAGCAGTCGCTTGCCGTCCAATGAGAATAACAGTTTCTTGTAGACTCCGGAAAATGGATCTTCCCATGTCAGGCTGCGGGAAATGTCCGGTCCCGCTTCATAGTTGCCAAAACTGGCAACATCGATCCCCATCAGCTTTAGCTTTGTGGAAAGATCCGTTCCTTCAAACGTGCGATCGTCTCCACAGAAATTCGCGGCGACAGTTTCGGCCATGGAATATCCAGGAGCCACCAGTCCGTAGATCATGCCGCCATGCAGCGCACATTCGCCGATCGCAAAAATGTCGGGATCGCTTGTCTGCAGTCGATCATTCACCAGAATCCCGCCCCGGTCACCCACCTGCAAGCCCGTCTCTCGGGCCAGGTCATCGCGCGGTCGAATCCCGGCAGACACGATCAGCATGTCACAGTCCAGAGACGTGCCGTCGTTGAATTCAATCCGCTGAATGCAGCCTTCACCGTGAATTTCTTTCGATGACTTTCCCGGATGCACATGCACGCCGATGTCACGGATCTTCTGCAACAGCGTCCGCGAACCGCTTTCGTCCAGTTGCCGAGGCATCAACCGGGGAGCGAATTCAATCACATGCGTTTCCATCCCCAGATCAAACGCGGCCTTTGCTGCTTCCAGCCCGAGCAATCCTCCGCCGATCACGGCGCAGGTTTTTGCTTTCTTTGAATACGCAATGATGTGTTCAAGGTCTTCGATGGTGCGATAGACAAAAATACCCTGTTTCTGGATACCAGGCACAGGCGGCACAAACGGAAATGATCCGGTCGCCATGATCACTTTGTCATAGCTGATCTGCACTCCCTTCAGCGAGCGCACGACGCGGCGGTCACGATCAATCTGAATCGCGCGGTCGCCGAGGTGCAGTTCTATCCCGACGGACGCATACCATTCCTTTCGCGCCAGCATCAGCTTTTCGGCATCACGGTGAGCGAAAAAATTCGTCAGGCCGACGCGGTCGTATGCGGCACGGGATTCTTCGCAGAACGTGACGATGCGAAATCGCTGTCGTTCATCAAACGCCGTGAGTTGCTCACAGAATCGCAGACCCACCATGCCATTGCCGATCACCACAACGGTTTGTTGTTCAGGGGCGATCATAAACGAACTCCTTCGGAACTGAATGACGTCACTGGACTCTCTGAGTCGAGCTGTCTTACCTTGTTTGTCGTAACGACCGACTGACTTTTCAAAAAAAGAACAACACGACGGCAACCTGTTCTGTGCCGCGATAGACGGGTACCGCAAGCATCGCACATGCTGTCAGCAATTCAAATTCGGTGGAAAACACCGGCAGCCCGGTCGTCCACGCGGTGAGCAGCGTGTCGTGACATTCAACCGGCGGTCGCGCGGCGTCTTCAAACACCGTACTCCAGTCAGCAGCAATGCATTGAAACTCCGTTGAGTCTTCAGTCACAGTACCTGGCGTCCAGATTTCGAATGCGAGTGCAATCGGTGCCGCCTGAGATGACAGTAGCAACAGAATTGATTCCGCATGTCCTGCCGCAGACCCGACCGGCAGTCCAAGGCCGATATTCAGTTCAGTCTCATCCGCGTCACATGACCGCATGAAATTCGGGTTGTGCCCGAGATCCGGAGCAAGTTTCGGCAGTCCGGTTTTCCAGACGGTGCCAGGCAAACCGGCACCCTTGGGGAATCGCACGTAGCGGCTCATGAATTCAAGACTCTTCAGCCCTGAGTAATAGCTTGCGCTGATCGACAGTTCGTCACGATCGTCGCGGCTCCAGACTTCGAACGCTCCCGGACCAGCGCGGATGCCGAAAACGACGACACTCAGCACATCATGGCCGCGCATAATCGGATAGGCGATGAGGGCAATCAGTTCCAACCCGTTCCGGGTTCCGATTCGTTGCAACAGTTCGCTCGGTGCCTCCTGAAGAATGACGGCCCTTCGCTGATTCCACGCCATGCCGGCGATTCCGTCGCCCATCCGAATCCTGCGCTCAGAAGTGCCGGAATCCACGACGCTACCTCGCAGACGTGCATGCTGCCGCAGGTGCATCGTTTGACCATCGTCAGCAAGGTGCCAGACTTCTATGTACTGTACCAACGTGGCTTGATTCGCTGAGACAACGCCTGTCATGAGGACACTCCTGACGCCGCGTGTTCCTGCGCTCGCAAAAATTGAACACGGTCGATCGACTTTTTCGCGTCGGTTTTCGTCTGCTTCGGAACGTGCTTCGTCGTTCGAGCGTCCTCGCGTTCCAGGAACGCAATCAACGCTCCGCGAAATTCGTAATAGTCAGGATGCTCAAGCAGTTCTTTGCGCCTGCGTGGCCGTTCAAATGGCAGTTCGAGGATCTGCCCGACCGTCGCTGCAGGGCCATTGGTCATCATGCAGATGCGGTTCGACATGTAGATCGCCTCATCGACGTCGTGAGTAATGAGCATCGTTGTGATCTGTTCGCGATCAAGCACACCAAGGATCACGTCCTGCAATTCCATCCGTGTCAGTGAGTCCAGACGTCCGAACGGTTCGTCAAGCAATAACATGCGAGGTTTAAGCGCAATGGCGCGGGCGATACCCACACGCTGCTGCATGCCGCCGCTCATTTCCCGCGGAAACTTGTGCATGGATTCTGCGAGTCCCACGGCGTTCAGATAGTACTCACAGATCTGCCGTCTCTCGACTCTTGTTCCGTGAGCATAGACCTGGTTGATCCCCAGCATCACGTTCTGAAACGCTGTCATCCAGGGTAGCAGGCAGGGGGACTGAAATACGACAGCCCGATCCGGCCCGGGGCCACCAATTTCGCGTCCTGCCACGACGACCGCTCCTGAAGTAATGTCATTCAGCCCGGCAACCATCGTCAATACCGTCGATTTGCCGCAACCCGAATGACCAATAATCGAAACCACTTCGCCGTGACGCAGAATGAGGTTGAATTCGTCGACGACTTTCACAGGCTCACCGTACGGATTCGGATATGCCTTCGTCAGGTTCGCAATTTCGACATAGCGACGGTCGCTGTTAGTTGACATAGTTCTGTACTTCTGAGCGGACTGGCACCAGTGATCTGTCAAGATTTGATTTTGTGGTAGGC
>JAYSPO010001448.1:0-1556 GCA_043722015.1 Candidatus Kuenenia sp.
TTTCAATTGTGTTCCCGTCGGGGCAAGCCCAACGGAAAACAAACAAATCAACTGTGATATCTGTTGACCAGCGGAACAAAAGTCCCCGCACTCGCTCCATACGGAGAACACCACTCTTACGCAGGCTTGTCCTACCCTACGTTCAATAAATCCGGTCCTCATTCTGAACCTGTTTGAAAATCGTTTGCAGAAAGTCTGGTCAAGCATGAAGAACAGAACCTGCACAGGCCCTCTGCGGCGACGGACATTCATGCGGATCGGCACGCTGGCGCTCGGAGGTCTGACTCTCCCGCAGTTGTTGTTGCAGCGAGCACAGGCTGGTTCAACGAGCGAACCTGATACGACGGTCATCCTGTTCTGGATGTGGGGAGGCCCCAGTCAGTTTGAAACATGGGACATGAAGCCTGACGCACCAGCCGAGTTTCGTGGCCCGCTCAGGCCAATCCCGACGACGGTCCCCGGAATGGACATCTGCGAGTACATGCCAAAGCAGGCTCAGCGCGCCGAGCGTTTTTCACTCATTCGAACTCTGCATCATGAGATGTCGGCTCATAACGACGGCAGCATCGAAGTCCTCACCGGAAAGACGCCCACCGTCCCGGATCCGACGTCACAGGCACGTTCCGAACATCCGGACTTCGGGATGATCGCGAGCTGGCAACGTGGTCTGCGAGTTGACGGCATGCCGCAATATGTCGGGTTGCAGAAAGCTCCCTTCATGACGAATCCCGGCTATCTGGGAGTCAGTCATCGCGCGTTCGAAACTGGTGATCCGTCAAAGCCTGGTTTTGCACCAGGCGACCTGACGCTCGGAAGATCAAAGGGGTCAGGCGTCTTTGATTGACGATTCCTGTTGAGATCGAACTTTTTGCCGTCCTCGTGGACGCATTGTGGACTCCAGGTTGAGGCGTCTGGCGATTGATTCCACCCATGCTTCATCTCCCAGTGGACGGCCTCGATGAGCGGAGAGACGAACTGCGTCCAGTTCCATCTTCGTGAGCGGGTCGTTAACCCGTTCCACCCATTTCGGCAATCGTGGAAGCGGCCACGACGACAGCAACTGCGGGTCTGGCTCGGGCTTCTGTTGCCATCGCCACAATGATCCCCACCGCCAATCCTCGGCACGATCGACCAGTTTCGCACGCAAGGCGTTTCGCTCGACATACCGGCAAACGACGAAGAAGTGTTCGTCGTCCTGGATGGGAAAGCTTTTGTAACGCTGTTGATAAACATGACCGAGTCCGCATCTTTGCGAAAAATATCCACCTATTCGAGCGCATGTGACGCTGTGCCGGGAGGACGAAGTCAGCGATTGGGACAGACCTGCATCACGGTTATCTGACTTGCGCACAATCGAGGTGACGTTGAGTTTTGGACTTCCGGTTCGCGACGACAATCTGGTTTACATTCCGGCCACTGGTTCAACGGAATCGTACGATGCGTTGCGAAGTGCGCTACTTTCAACCGGGAAATTGAACAGCTTGACGTTGGGCCGTATCAGGACTTTATTTTGGGGTAGGCCGGACCAAGCGCAGCGCCGTTCCGGCAGGTGTCTG
>JAYSPO010001449.1:0-3596 GCA_043722015.1 Candidatus Kuenenia sp.
CCGGAGGAGGGTGGTTTCATTTCGCGGCTGAGTTCGATCGGCAGCATTTCTCCAATCGGCGTACGATCGAAGTCGCCCTGACGAAATGATTCCTGGCCACCCATCATCAGCAAACCGCCGCCACGTCGTGAGACAAAGTCGTAGATGAGTTTCATCTGATCGGCGAGAAAGAAATCCGCTTCCAGATCGTCCAGAATGATGGCATCATACTGGAAAAGGTCTTCGGGGTTTTCGGGAAATCCGCCGCGTAGCTCCTCATCGTCTTTCGTGCCAACCCGCACGAGGACCGGCTCGTCGTATTCTTCGACAGTCTCCGGATCGACCTTGTCGAATCCTCGAAACAGTGAATTTTGCGATTCCCCCTCACGGCCTCGAAAGTCAAATTTTGCTTCCTTACGTGCAATGCGAATCAACGCCACCATCTGCAATTGCGGATCAGTCTCCACAGCACGTTTCAGAAACTTGAATTCCCAGTTCGGGCGACCGGACACGTAGAGGACTCGACGCGGCATCGTGCTGCGTTCGACGGCGATCAGCTGTTCGTTATTGACAGTTGTCGCTTCCGTCGTGAGGTCGGCGCCAGCCGCAGTTTTCAGTGCAGCTTTTAGGCGATAAAAGACAGTGCCGCCTTCTTTTGGACGGTGGTGAAACTTGAGCGGAGACGGATCGTTCACGTCCCGGCTTTGAGTTTCGATTGGCGTGCCTTCAGCGTCCAGCAGAGTGATGGCGACCTGGCCCGATGTCACGTTGACAGCTGCAGGTTGCACCTGGATCGTGACGGGTGCGTCATCGAACGCCGTCTGCGTAACGGAAAAACTCCCTATCGCAACGTCGGGTTGCGATGAGTCATCCGGAGGCAGAATCGGATACACGGGTGGCATTCCAGAGAGCTCATCCAATGACCCGGTGGCGTCCGTCGCAATTCCGTCAGAAAGCAAAATGATACCAGCGAGCGGCTGTCCTTCGTAGCGCTGCTTCAGTTGACGCAGCGCGGTTTGCAGACCGGAAGCCGTGCCGTTGAATTCCACGGGGTCAAAGCGATCGACCTGCTGCAACCGATCGGCCACGGTGTAGCGTCGCAATTCGAAATCCTGACCGAGTTGATTGAGCCAGCCCACGGGCTCTGACTTTTCACCGTTCTTCAGCGATTCCGCAAATGCCTCAGCTCGCGTAGCTCCCGCCGTGCCTGTCGTGACCAGATGACTACGACTGATGTCCGCGACCACGGCCACCACGTTTGCACCGGAACGCGGACGGGAACTACTCCACAACGGATTGGTCAGACAGATACAGAGCAACACCCAACCCACAATCCGCAGGATCGGCCCGAGCGGCGATTGAGTCAATCGTTTCCGATTCAGCACCAGAGCCAGCAGCACACCGACGATCATCACCACCACCGCTGGAAAAATCCAGCTGCGATCACCGATCGTCAAGCTTGCAAGTGATGGGATGGACATGGGGGAGTCGTCAGTTTTCTGTCGTCAGTTTTCAGCGAACGGTTGAGGAGTCAGGAGTCAGAAAATTCGTCTCAATCCTCGTTCCTCACTCCTCAATCCTCTTCACGCCACTGCTTCATTTTTGGGATGTTCAACGCACGCAAGCAGTCGGTCTACGAGCGAATCCACAGTGACTCCCTGAGCCTCGGCCCGGTAATTAGGAAGTATGCGATGCCGCAGGACAGGCTTGGCAAGAGACTGAATGTCTTTCGTTGAGACGTAGGTTCTGCCATCCAGCAATGCCTGCGCTTTTCCACCGAGCACCATATACTGACCAGCTCGCAGACCCGCGCCCCAGGAAACGAGTTCATTGATAAAATCGGGAGCACCTTTTTGATTGGGTCGTGAGGCAGCGGCCAGGCGGACGGCGTAGCGAATGACATCGTCGGCAATCGGGACGCGCTGCACAACCTGATGAAATTCGCGGACGATATCGCCCGAAAACAGCGATTTGATCGGCAGAAAATTTCTGGACGTCGTCTGCTGCACTACGGCCACTTCTTCGTCTTCCGGCAGGTAGTCGATCAGAACGTTGAACATGAAGCGGTCGAGCTGAGCTTCCGGCAGCGGGTACGTGCCCTCCATTTCGATCGGGTTCTGCGTCGCGAGGACGAAGAACGGTTCATCCAGAGTGTAGCGTTGTCCGGCGGCGGTGACCTGATGTTCCTGCATGGCTTCCAGCAAAGCCGACTGCGTCTTCGGTGGCGTGCGGTTGATTTCATCCGCGAGCAGCACGTTGGAAAAAATCGGTCCGGGGATAAACCGCATCGCTCGGCCACCAGCACCGTCTTCTTCCAGAACTTCGGTCCCGGTGATGTCGGCCGGCATCAGGTCAGGCGTAAACTGAATGCGGTTGAACTTGAGGTCAAACAGCTGAGCGATCGATTTAACAAGCAACGTTTTTGCCAGACCCGGTGCTCCGGTGATCAGACAGTTGCCGCCAGCGAGCAGAGAAATCAGTAACTGTCGGACGACGTCTTTCTGGCCAACAATCACACGGGACAGTTCAGTGTCGATTTGTTTTCGGAACTGCCGCAAAATCCCGATCAGTTCGCGTTCGCGTTCGGGCGTGAGTTCTGTGTTCTTCGTCATTGACCTGCTTTCAGTGTGTCATGGCATAGAAGATGATATTGATCCCAAGCGGATACGCTTTTTTCTCGGAGAACTCCTTGAAGTACCAGGGATCTTCGCCTTCGCGTTCCCAACCGTCGCCAAGATCGGTGTTGTGACCGATGAATGCCATCATCCGTCCGTTGTCGTCGTACACAGCTCGGTAATGAACTTCTTCGGTGCCGTATCCCTGAGCGGAGTAGATTTCACCGTTTGCCATCTGATGCGCATATCCGATCGCCGGAATCTGGGGTCGTTCCTTCAGATCATAGACGCAGTGAAAGACCGGGTGTTCCAGCGGAATGTCTTCCCATTTGCGATCAGGAAAAACCTGCTTCAGTTCGTATTCAAAGCCTTCCCATTCGTCGTCACCCCAGAAGTCATCCACCATCAGGAAGCCGCCGTTGAGCAAATACGTCCTCAGGGCTTTGCGCTCATCGTCGTCGAGGTAAATACCGCCGGGCTCAATGAGATAGATAAATGGGTAGTCGAAAAGCCGTGGATCCGTCAATTCAATGATTACGCCGTCGGGATCGGTATGCATCGAAGTCAGTTGCTGCAGTCGATACGAAAAATTCAGGTCGGCATCCGGGTAATCGGTGTGCCAACCCCAGCGTCCCTGTGACCGATATCGAATGCGGACGAATGTGAAAACGTCGTTCTTGAATTTTTCGTCGAGCTTCCAGTCCGGCACGCCGTTTCGCTGTACACGGCCGTCAGCGCCCTGGAAGTCTCGGTAGCGTCCGCGCTGTCCACCCAACTGCGCAAACGCAGCGGCAGTACAGCAGACCGCGAGCACGGCGATCAAAACGACTCCGTGGCGTCGATTCATATTTTGAACCCTTGACGTCGCCCAATGAAAACGTGTGTTGGCAGGAATGCAGGTTGTCGCAGATTCCGATGTGAAATGCTACTGTCGGCGGGGTGTGTAGGCCGGACCAAGCGTGGCGCCGTTCCGGCAATTGCCAGACACCTGCCGGAACGGCG
>JAYSPO010001450.1:0-1212 GCA_043722015.1 Candidatus Kuenenia sp.
TCGCTGACGAATGTCAGACTGACCGCTTTGGCTGCTCCCAGGCGATGCAGATGCATGGCCACCAGTTCGGCCATGGCATCCGGTCCTGCAAAGGTTCCGTCCATGGTCATTTGTGTCTTCTTCTCAATGCGTCCCTTGTCGTTGTGGATGAAGATCGTCATCAACTTTGGTTCGCGCCATTCGCCGTCAAATGTTCGTTTCGCAGGATCCTTTGAACGTCCCGGAGCATCGCTGATAATCAGTCCTTCTTCGTTCAGTGTTTCCTGCTGCGGGACTGATGTTCTCAGCGGTCCACGAAGTTTCGTGCGACCGCCATCGATTTGCACCGAGACCCGCTTCCCGGCCAGTTCGTCCGTCGATTCGAGCGTGCCTGATTGCCACGCTGTCAAATTCCCCGTTCGCAGATTCAACAGTTTTTCGCCGCATTGCTGAGCGATCCGACGAACGGTTTTAAGATCTAACTTCATTCCGTGACGACGCAGTTCATCCTGGGCGAGTTCGAACGAAGGGCAGAGGGCTGCCTGCCGCGAGACCAGACTCTCTAAACCGGGCGAAACTTTCTTGGCAATTCCAAATAGGGCCTGTTCGATGTGCAAGCCTGAAACGGCTTCGTCTTCATTCTTATTCCGACGCCGACTGGCTTCACAGTAAAGCGACGTGATCCACATGACCACCCCTCCCATGAGCTGAATCGACATGATCCGATCGCGACCCTTGGACAGGGGAATCGAATACTCCTGCCGTGTCTTCTCGGCCGCTGCGGCGAATTCCTCGGTCTGCATCACGACCGAGACCAAACCCGCGACGACCAGACCGGCACCACGGGCAAACTCACGATGAACT
Organism: Candidatus Kuenenia sp.; assembly: GCA_043722015.1. Classification (GTDB taxonomy): domain Bacteria; phylum Planctomycetota; class Planctomycetia; order Planctomycetales; family Planctomycetaceae; genus SXXK01. The sequence goes on from JAYSPO010001450.1 coordinate 844, forward strand.
TCCTGTTCCAGGGCGTCTAAATCTCCCGGATCGGCGCTCAGCCTTGATCTCCATTCCTCCAGTTGAGGAACGACCTCAACGGTAAATCGGCCGAGCATCTCTGCCACAGTCTGGATGAATTCTCCGCCTCGTCCGTCCACGGAACTTCCTCCCATCGAACCGCCTCCTTGCAGAACTCAGTGCCAAAACCACTCGATCCAAGAGTGGAGATCAGACGAGAAGAATAGCAGACCGTGGTAATGGACTCATCGCCAGCAAGCAGCGTAAAACACTTGCTGCAAAACGGGATTGCACCCTGCCTCTGTGCCTCTGTGGTTAACTCTTCCGAATCAGGTTGCTGACGCAGCCCGCGCTGTGCCTCTGTAGTTA
>JAYSPO010001451.1:0-1549 GCA_043722015.1 Candidatus Kuenenia sp.
GGAATCGAAGTCAGCAGGCGAGTTCGCCAACCCCGGAATGTCAGCAGGCCAACTGCAGCATATTCGAGAGCATCTATGCAGTTGGCCACTGTAGTTCGCTGCATCGACCCTCAGAAAGACAAGCGCCTTTTGCAAATTGTGACATGCACCCGCAGGATTGTCTGCCCTCAAAACTCTATCAGCCTCATTTTCTTCTATGCTGTCCTGAACAATTACCAGTGGCTTGCGCCATTCCGCTCACTCAGTTCACATGACTTTGACTGGAAATTTGAACTATTGCGGAACGTAATCATGTGGTCCGGAATACCGTAGCGATGCCGGAGTCCCATTGCGGACTTCGATCATCATGTGCGGTTCGCGCGCCCCGGAAGTCACAGCGGCATCTAACGCATTCTGCCACATGTACCAGGTTTCAACAGAGCCTTCCATGAGTGCAACTCCATCGACGACTTTAAAAGTGACGACATTCTCCTGATCATTAACAAACATCAGTTCAATTTGATCCTTGAGAGTTTTTGTAATCACTTCGTCAGTCTTTGGAACCCATTTCGCGCGGACGTTCAGATAGTTGTCCACGTGGACGACTGCCTTTTGCCGTGATGCCGTCCATTCAGCGTGGTCCTTTTCGAAATTTGATTCAACAATTCCGTGCAATTCGACGTGAGCGTTTTCGACATCGACGATGATTTCTTCATCATCCAGATACGGATCACGATGCATCGCGGCCATTGTGTATTCGGCAATCTCCTCATCTGTCGGCGCAGTCTTCGTCCATTCCACGTTGATGTGGTTCACGACTTGTCGAACACCGACGGTGAACTGAGCCGCCCGTTCCGCAGCCCGACTGGCCGCCAGATCTTCCACAGCACCGCTCAGCGTCACAACGCCGTGTTTCACATCGACCTCCGGATGAAAGCTCAGAACTCGCGGATCATATTTCAGGGCGCGAGTCACTGCGTCGCGAATCTGTTCGTCAGTCGCTTGCTTGTAACGCGATGTGCGCAACTCGGGATTTGCGTGTTTCCAGTCAACGTGAATGCCGCGAACATCGACGTCCTTCGCGCCGGCTCGATAGGCAAGTTGCTCGGCAGCAGATCGCTGGAAATCAGTCGTCACAGCGCCATCCAGAACGACGACGCCTTCCTCTACGGCGATGTCCAGATGGATTTGATCCAGCTCAACGGCGTATTTCAGCAACTCCGCAATCTCCTGCTTCAAATCAGCATCCGTCACTTTGAGTACGTGGAGCACCGTCAGCTTGTCGTCAAGATCCAGAATCCCGACGACGCCTCGTACGACGTTTCCCGCGAGGATTTTTTCACCGTAGGAAGGCACTTCGCCGGTCAGCGCCGCAGTACCATCTTTGACAGCGACGAACACCTTCAGATCCCGCATTCCGGGATCACTTGCCAAAGCAGCCTGGACGTCTTTGAGCAGAGTCGCATCGTTGCGATCACTTCGATTGACTTCCAGCTGATCGATGACCGACTGGACACCTCGAACGCGTCGAGTCAGTCCGACTGCGATATCTTCGTCGAGCAGATTTCGC
>JAYSPO010001452.1:0-1072 GCA_043722015.1 Candidatus Kuenenia sp.
GTTATCTACAGGCTGGCCTTGTGTGTTTGATACTAGTGTTAGAGTTTGGCATGAGAATATCGAATGTCGTTTGCGTTCAAGGCGTTCCCACGTAGCCAGGCCCACTTTGCCTTGCGATCTGAAACCTATTGGCATTGGAATGAGTGTCACAGAAACGTGGTTTCCCCCGTGTAAGTCGCTCCCGCTGAAGCAAAAAATGCGTTACATTCGACGCAGATGAGACTTGGCGTGTGTCAGGTGATACGTTTTTGAGTCCACGTTGCGGGCAGAATAATGAAGGGTCCGTCCTTACGTTATGATATGCGAGTCCTGCGGGTCTTTTCCTGCGATAGCTGCGGCCGTCAGGTCCAGACGCCGGGAAATGTGACTACTCAGACCTGCCTGTGCAGCGATCCGCCAAAATTCATGCGACCATTGGATCGGCCTCGGACGGTTTCGCCCGATGTCAGTATGTTTATCAGTCCAGCAGATCCTGAGGACCTGATCGAAGTCGATGAAATCGATGAAACACCATACGTGCTGCATGTTCCTGTAAAGCCGCCACCGCCAGCGAGATTTGCGAATCGTCGCAAACTTTACGACGATACGACGGCTCTGGATGAACCGGATTTTGGCGAAGGAATTGTCCAGAATACCCCAAACGATTCGCCCGTAAACGAGGGAGCTCCGGCGGAGACTCTGTGGAATCCTGGCCACGAGAAGCCCGCGGTGGAATCCGAGAAAGCTCCTGGCGAGAAAGCTCCTGGCGATAAAGCTCCTGGCGATAAAGAGCGTTCTCGCAAGCGTCGGCGAGTTCGTGGTGGCGAAGCAGATGCTGCGAGACCGCCAGGCCGCAATGCAGCACCGCCAACCAGACGACCTGATGCGGGTCGGCGAGCGGATGCGCGGGGGCGACCTGGTGCGGGAAAACCGGGATCGACAAGAGATACTGGCCCTGCAGATCGTAACCTGAATGCAGGATTCGATGGTTTAGACCGATCCACGCCTTCAGACGACGATATCCAGGCGGGCAGCGATTCCACTGCTGAACGTTCATCGTCAGAACCGTCATCGTCAAAACAAGATGACGGGC
>JAYSPO010001453.1:0-1652 GCA_043722015.1 Candidatus Kuenenia sp.
GTCGATTCGATATGCTGGCTGCGGGCAACGGCATTCGTGGCGGCGGTGAGTCCAAGGATTGGTGCGGCAAGGCAAAAGAAGGCCGGAGCAGAAAGCAGGACCGTCAACGGCAACGCAGCCCAGCGCGTGTACAGCGACAGAATAACGGCGATGTGGCTGCTAAAACCCAGCACGATGAGAAAGCTGATGACCATCGTCATCGAACATTCGCGTGCGATGCCGTCATAGCCAAAGAGGACCGTCATGCCAAGCCAAAATACAGACGGGATTAATGCAATCAGACATCCGCCGGCTTTTTCCAGCAGGATCCGGACACCTGAGTGAGGAATGGCGGCGAGCGTTGATTGCGTCGCTTGACGGATTTCGTAGAACAAACAGCCCGATGAATAGAGCAGCACTTCCAATGCCAAAAAACCAGCGAATGTCAGAAACGCGGTCCACGCATAGTCGCCATGCAAAGTGTAGAAGCGGTGGTCGATGTTGCTCCCTTGCAACACAATAAATCCCGCAAACAGAAGGCCACCGCCGATTATCTTCGCGATAAAAAAACTGCGGCCACCCGTAAAGAACAGGAATTCTTTCCACATCACGGCCATCGGCCAGCTGCGACCGACTGACCAACGGCGGATCGCAGGATTCTCAGATGGGCCCCCTACCTCAACCGGTGCCGACCAGAAATCAAGCGTCAGCGTGCTGATCCCGAACAGTGCGACCGCAATTGCCACACTGATCCAGAACTGCTGGCCTAAAAACACGACGGGGCTGTCTGTCTGCAGAAGCACCCGCAGCCGTTCAAAGATATTGATCGTTTCGAAAGCGGGGGGGAGACTGTTCAATGTGTCCGAAACCACACTCGGAACAAACCCGGCAGGAAACGCAGCGACCCCATTCACGATCAGACTCGGCAGTACCAGCATCAGTCCGAGAATCGCCCCAGCCATGCCTGCCGCGCGACCGGATGTCGCACAGCGCACGCTGCAGAACAGTGCCAGATTGGCGACCAGCATCATCCAGGCAGCCAACGCGATATAAGACGCAATAATCTGTTGCCAAAGTACGCCTCCCAGCGTGATGGCCAGGAACGTGAACGGCAACTGGATCACCAGCAGCATGAGTGAACTCACGAGTCGCGACGTCGATTTCCCCAGTGTGACTGACAACGCCGTCATCCCGGCAAGTCGCAACAGTGCAAAAGTCCCCGCATCTTTCTCTTCCGTCACTGCCGTGACGAAATAGCTGACGCCGGACACGGTGATGAGCAGCACGTTCAGGTAACAGATGGTTTCAAAAAAACGCAGTCCTGTCCGACTGGTTCCAAATGCATCCATGAACGCAATGGAGATCGAAAAGAACATCATGAACGAAAACACAGCGCGGATAATGTGCGGATAGATGGACTTTGAATCCATCTTCAGAGACCAGTTGAAGAGCGTCAGAGTTCCCGAAATCACGGTCGCACTCCTCGCGTTGTCAGATCCATGAACGCCTGATTTAAGTGGCGTCGCTGCTGGCTGAACGAGGAAATCGGCAAATCCAGGGTCAGCAGAGATTTCAAAAAGTCGTTGGCAGACAGTGACGATGCCAGCTGGATATTGAAGTCCCGCCCGGTCGTAAATTCGGGCTCCTTCACATCATCCACGCCTGGCAGTTCG
>JAYSPO010001454.1:0-5348 GCA_043722015.1 Candidatus Kuenenia sp.
TGTCGCTGCACACACCCTGCTTGAATTCAGTGATTAAAATCCCAGGCAACCACTGCACCCCCTCATGCTGAACAGGAAACTCACTCGTGGCAACTACACCTCTGCCTGTCGTGGCACTCAAATCACTTCCGGGTATCCGACAGTTTGATATGACCGGTCACGTCGCCATTATCACCGGCGGCTCGAAAGGACTTGGCGCGACGATGGCAGCCGGACTGGCATCTGCCGGCGCGACGACGGTGATTGTGAGTCGCACGCTGTCAGAATCGCAACGCATCGCGGCAGAGATCTCGGAAGGATTCTCCGTGCCGGCCATCGGACTGCAGGCCGACGTCGCGAATCCTTCGGACGTGGAACAACTCGTCTCAGCCGTGATGGAGCAAATGGGCCGCATCGACATTCTGATCAACAGCGCGGGGATCAATATCCGAGGCAGCATTTCGGATCTGACGTACGAACAGTTTCAGGAGGTGCAGAAAACCAATGTCGATGGCACATGGCTGTGCTGCAAGGCCGTAATCCCGCATATGAAAGCCGCTGGCTACGGACGCATTGTGAACGTCGCCAGCACGCTGGGAGTCGTCGGTCTGGCCAATCGCACGCCATATACCTCCAGCAAAGGAGCCGTGGTGCAGATGACGCGCGGACTGGGCCTGGAACTGGCAGCGTTTGGCATCACCTGCAACGCCCTCTGCCCCGGCCCGTTTCTGACACCGATGAATATCCCGATTGCCGATACTGAAGAAGCGAAAATACACATTATTGGTGCCGTCGCCATGAATCGCTGGGGCCAATTGAACGAGATCCAGGGCGCCGCGATACTGCTCAGCAGCCCGGCCAGCAGTTACATGACCGGCAGCCTGCTCACCGTCGATGGCGGCTGGACCGCAAAATAATGTGCGCATGATAAAACATGCGGAGCGAGGCTGCTTCCGCCCAGCTGGTCGAAGCTATTGGGATGACTGAACTTTCGCCCGATCAATTCGGAACACTGGCCGTTGCGTCACGATTCGCCGCGCCTGAGAAATCCCATAAAGTTCGCGACCGATGTGGCAGTCCGCCATAATTCTGTCTCCGTCGCGCGAACACCAAACTTCCAAGTGCAGCGTCCAGTCCCCTTCCTTACGAATGCCGGGTACGAGCGAGACAAATTCGTCAAGTGGTTCAGCCCCACGTCGCCGCAGGAATTGAGGATATTGTCGTCCCATGTAGCACTGATACATTCGTTCCGCCTGAACGATTAGTTGCTTCATTCGTCCGTCCGGTTCGAGTTCAGCCAATTGCTGCAGATCAATATCCATTTTCAGCAGTGTGTTTTGCGTTTTGCCTGCATCCTTTTCCACGCCCACGGATCGATCGTGCGCCACTGATTCTGCGATTTCGTTTGCGTGGAGCGGGTTGGCCCGAAAAATATTCCGATCGTCCATTCTCCCGTATGTCAGACGATATGTCTGGAAATTCTCGCACAGGATTTCGCCCGTGACGGGGATTTCAAAGTCGCCATCGGGCAACAAAGTGCCTCCCAGGAGTGTCGCCATAGATGTGCTTTCCACTTCGGTCGCCGCCGCAATTACGGTCCCTTCAATGGAAGGTTCACCGTTCGAGTCGACAACGAGCGAGAATCCCGCTTCCACGGTGCCGGACTGGATTGCTCGATTCAACGCATCGCTGGCGGGGGTGCCGGAGAACTGGGAGTTCGCTACCAACGAGTGCAGAACTGGCCGGAGTGCTTCAGGAATTCCGACGGTCAATTCTGCTGAGGCGACCGCATTGGGATCGATGTCAAGCCCACTCACATGAATTGGCCGCAGCTCTTGAACAAGCTTTGCAAGTCGTGACTTTTCTCGAATCGCAATCTCAAGGTGCGCATGAAAACCCTGGTCTGCGCCGGGCTCGTCCGTAAACAGCAGAAACTCGTCAATGTCAGAAAAACCTCGGCGCAGGATTTCGAGCGTATGATCACCGAGCTGTCTCCGTATTGTATAATCTGCTCTGTCCTCGTGGTCTCGCTCCTGGAGCAGCACACCGGCTTGCCTTTCGACCTGTGCGAGGAACTGCGCACGGTATTGTTGCGGAACGGCACTCGGCGCGGCGTAAACACACCAGTCGTGCCCGGCACCTTTGTTAGCCATTGCGGATAGTTTGCTGAACGGCGTGAGGAACGCTTCTTTATCTCCCCAGGCGACGACTCCATGTGAATATGAGAAATAGGCATCGATCCACCGCACCACAGCTCCGCTCGCGGAAGTCTTCCCAGGCCCGCCATCAGTCATCAAGATACTGTCTCCTGATCTGCTTAGCTTCACCGTCTCACCACGCTTGGCTGCGTGCATTGCCACGAAGTTCTCGAACGTGTCCCTCGACTGCACCGTCCGAAACCGCACAACGCTGAATCGGCCATCACGATCGAGGCAATGAGCCAAACCGCCAACGTGTTCGAATCCATCAGGATCATCAAATTTATGAAAGACGTTTTGAATCCTTGCAATCAGAGCGTCATCGACTGGTCTAACGAATTCTGCCGGGCAGAATTCGTTAACCAGCCGAAAATACTCCAACTGCTTTTCAGGCGTGGCTCCCGCGCTGTCAAACACGATCAACACGGGGGCTGAAAGTTCGTCCGGAAGACACGTGGCTGACACGATAAACATCACGCTGAAAGCCACCGTATGTACATGACCCACGTGTCATCTCCTTGAGCGATCCAAAAACCGATGTCTTCTTCAGCCAATTGACGTGCGATGGCAATTCTCTAGGCGCAGTTTGGTCAAATTGACACAACTAAGGAACTGTTACCGATGCATGTTTCGAGTCGTCCACAACGATCCATGAAGCATTATCGGGATCAAAATTTGGAGCAGGTGCTTTCGCCAACATCGAATCCAAAGTCTTCGATCCTGAACTCGGATTCGCCTGACTATTTGTCAGGGTCCACGTCGCGGATTGCCCTGGTGCCAACAACTCATTTTCTCCGGTTACCCCCATCGTTGCACCCGACACGGTGAAGTCAGAAGAGAACCAAAAGCTAACCGTTCCGCCTGCAGGCACGATTGCGTGAAAAGTGGCCGACCCATTGAGCGACGATGGAGAACCCCCCATGAAAGTCAAACTTACCGACGTGACAGAACCGAAATCCGGATCGCCTTCTTCGGGAGGCTGTGCAAATGCACGGCTTCCTGAGGTGATGATCGCAAGCACGACAAACGCTGTGAACAATGAACGCATCTTTCTGTTCCTTTCTTCCAACGGAGACAAGCAAGCACTTCGTAAGTTAGAGTAGATTACGCCACCCTCCCTAATCTGCCAGCAAGCCCGCCATGGAATCTTGAAAATTGCGAAAGTATTAGATCGCAACCCAGGAAACCACTTTTTGTTACGCTGAAAAGCGATACGACTTGAATTCCGATGTAGGACGCCGAACTAAATCGAGACCAGCCCCACGCGCAGGTCCATGACGTTGGTATGCGTCGGTCCGGTTTTGAACAGACCATCGACGGCGTCGAAAAACGTATACGAGTCGTGCCGAGCAAGATAGCTGTTCGGATCGAGACCGCTGGCCGCGATTCGTGCGACCACAGCATCATCGGCGATCGCCCCGGCGGCATCGGTGGGACCATCTTCACCATCTGTTCCGCCCGAGAGGAGCACGATGTTCCTCCAGTCCGCAGAATCAGGATGCGATGCGACGGCCGCCAGCACCAGTTCCTGGTTGCGGCCTCCCCGCGCGCCAGCGATGCTGTGTGCCACCAGAATGCCGCTGGCAGGACCGGATACTGACAGGTTCACTGTCGGTTCACCGCCGCTCAGAATGCAGACACCACGCTGATGGCCGATTGAGGATTCTGGCAACGCGGCACTCGATTCCGCACGGATCGTCAGCAGACGATCGATCAACTGACGTCCTTCCTCTGCGGCTTCGCCGGCGTTTGTTGATCCAAGGGACTGCACTTCATATCCCAATGCTTTTGCCTTCAAGGTCGCCGCACTAATCGCCATCGCGTTGCTGGCAACAATGCGATTCACCTTTGTGCATGGCAGTGGAAATTCAGCGTGCGGCTCAGTGGCATGAACAGCCTCCGCCTGTCGTTCAAGAAATGACAGGACGTGCAGCGGAATCCGGTCGAGCAATTCTCTGTCCCGCAAGACCTGCAACGCATCAGCGGCGCGTGACACGCTGGGGGTTGTGGGACCCGAACCAATGACCTCCAACGGATCACCGATCACATCGGAAATGATCAAAGCGACCAGCGTACCTGCGCGGCAGGCGGCGGCCAGTCGTCCGCCTTTGACCTGAGACAATTGCGTGCGAACAAGATTGAGTTCGTGAATCGGTGCTCCGCTGCCCGCAAGGGCGTGGGTCACAGACAGCTTGTCGCTGAGCGATATCCCCCGCGTCGGACTGCACAACAATGCACTCGCACCACCGGAGAGGAGCACAAGGCAGACGTCCGAGTCCGAAAGTGATCGAACTCGCCGCAGAATTTCCTGAGTTCCCTGAACGGCTTCCTGCGTCGGTTCGTTCAGACCGGCGGGCCGCGCGGCGTGTAAATGAATGTGCTTCAGCGGTCGTACGCAGTCGGCGGGCACGTTCACCCAGCCGGAGACGCGGTCGGCAAAATTTGTATCCAATAAGGCCGCTTCGATGCCGCTGGCCATTCCAGCGCCAGCCTTGCCGGCACCGACAACCTCAATCCGGCCAGCAGACGGCATTCGAATTCGGACGTCAGCAATCCACAACTGGTCTTGCTGAACGCGGATCTGTTGCTCAACCGACTTTGCAGAATCCACGGCTGCAATGCCAGCGGACCAGATCGCAACAGCATCGTTACGCAGTGACATAACTCACGCCGATGGCCTCATCTGTGAATAGGACGACAGCACTTCGAAAAGATCGGCGGAAATTCGCACATCGTCATCAGCAAAATCAGCGATCCATGTGCGATCCCAGATAATGGCGTCGGCCAGAATTCGAGTCAGTTCCCCCAGTTTCATTGACACTTCCGGCTCAGGATAAACCGTCGCTTCAGGAGCTTCCGCTCCGACAAACAAGCGCAATCTGGAACGCATGCGTAAATCCCTCAACGTCGCAACCTCTGTATCCTGGAATATCTCCGGACCGCCTTCGTTTCCCCGGGGCGGCACCCTTTGACATCCACTCCTCCTCTGCTCCGAACTTAGTTATCGGGCACACGCTCATGCGACCTTCATCAAAAGTTCCGATTGGGTAAACAGTAACGATTGTCCTTCGAAATCTTCTGTGACAGCCGTACAGCGAGAGGTTTGTCCGTGACCAACTGCGGCAATTTTTGCCGCTGGCAGGGTGGAAACCTGGCCCACCTAAATCACAC
>JAYSPO010001455.1:0-1494 GCA_043722015.1 Candidatus Kuenenia sp.
AGCGCAGCGCCGTTCCGGCAGGGCTGGCAAGTGCCGGAACGGCGCTCCGCTTGGTCCGGCCTACAAATTCAAACCTGATTTGTTATCTGAGCAGCGCACCTGGGCAGTTGCGGATACGCCCCCCCCGATTGTATCACAGATTCCACGATTTCGCGTACCATACCCTTTATCGCGGTTCCGCTCAAATCTCCCTCCTCTGCTTTTCGATGACTGCGCACTCATGACTGCTGAAAAATCTGCTGGTTTCCCGATGTCACAGGTTTTCGAACTGGGCAAGGTGACCGTCTTTTACATCCCCTCTCACAAGCTGGACGACCCTCGATATTATCACGGCACTCAGACAGCCCGCATGGCCACGCATGAATTCCTGATGCACCGCTATCGAGCTTACACGCAGTCGCCGACGCCGGTGAAAGGCTACTGGGTCGATCTGAACGGCCAGTTGGTGCATGACGTGATGGAGCGTTTTGAAGTCTCCTTCGGCAGTGAATCGGAATTTGAGCGGCTGATCGAGTTCCTGATCGAGCTTTGCGATCGCCTCACCGAAGACGCCATCTACGTCACCCGCGGCGAACGCAGTTTTCTGGTGCAGCGAAAGCCAGGCTGAATGTCAACCGGGTGCAGTCGCGGATGATTGTTAAAGTAGGTCCTTTCTGCCGGAAAGGACTTTCGCCGTCAGGCGAACCGAATCGGATCGCACATCCGCTCCACGTCGCCGCGTGGCCGTCCTTTCGACCGCGACTCGTCGCGGGTCGCGGCGTGGCCGCGAAGTCCTGCTCGGCAAGCAGGACCTACCGAAATCGGCGACTGCACCCATGTCAACCGGAAGATGTGGATTTGCTGGACAGAGAGGAATCAGATCAGGACACTGCTGTCCTGTCAAACTCAATTTCCTGCCATTTAGGAGTTCCTGGCGGCTTGCCGACGCAGTAATTCATCTCGAGAGACAGAGACCGGCAGGCGTTGTGCGTCTGCTTGCTCAGATCGAGCTTTGATTTCTGAGACAATTTCGTCGAATCGATCGTAAAACCAAGCCAACGTTGAGTAGACCTCCTCCGGACGCAGATCAGGGTGCTGTCGCAGCAGTTCTTCCGCAGACCACCCAAACTGGTAATGTTCTGCGGCAAGATGAATCGCCTTGTACCGTGTCGTACCAATGTGAATGGAACCATCGGCTGCAAGCTTTAAGTGCGGAGACAGAGTTGCAGAACTCATCAGTTTCGCTCCAGTAATTCGTCGATCGCAGACGGAACAATACAGCCTTAATCATACTGGTATCTTCGCAGGAAGCCACTCGTTCCATTCGAAAGATTCTTCCGGGCAACTGAATATGACGCTCCCCAGCATTGTTCTGCAAGGTGCCTGTCGGGACTCTCAGGATGGTCGGCATCGCAACCCACCGTTGAAACGGTGGGCTATTCTCGACCGTCCCTGCCGGGACGAATCACAAAGGGCGCAGTTGTGTCCGCGACATCAGTGGGTCAAAACTCCAGT
>JAYSPO010001456.1:0-6356 GCA_043722015.1 Candidatus Kuenenia sp.
CTGGCCAGCAGCGATTGCACGGAAGGAGGATAACCACGCGATCCAGGAGGTTCTCCGAGCAGCAGCCCCAGTTCACGCTGTGCCATTGCCAGGCGTGTCAGACTGTCAAGAAAGAACAGCACATGCGCACCCTGATCACGAAATTCCTCAGCAATTGTGGCAGCCGTGAGCACAGCCTTGATTCGCATCAACGGAGTCTGATCGGATGTCGCCACGACCACGACAGACCGTGCAAGTCCCACATCGCCGAGACAGTCTTCAATGAAGGGTCGCACTTCACGACCGCGTTCGCCAACCATCGCGATGACGTTGACGTCCGATTCTGCACCTTTGGCAATTTCACCCATGAGCGTACTCTTGCCGACACCGCTGCCGGCAAACAGACCTACACGCTGACCACGACCGATCGTCAGCAGTCCGTCGATCACGCGCTGCCCGGTGACGAGTGGTTCCGTAATCCGGGTTCTCTGCATGGCATCCGGTACCGTCGCAGTTTCCGATCGCCAGCGTCGAACGCGCAGTGGACCATGACCATCGATTGGTCGGCCGATGCCATCAATTACACGCCCCAGCAGGCCGCTACCAACCGGCACGGCGCGGCTGTGCCCTGTCGCTGTGATTTCAAGACCCGGATGCAGGCCGGCCGTGCTGTCAAAACACATCAGCTGCGACTCGGTTTCATCGAAGCCAACGACTTCGGCCATCAATTGTACGCCGGTCTGAAGCGCAATCGTACACGTCTCCCCGACGAATGCGGGCATGTCGGCACGCATCAATCCGCGAACGCTACGCAGTTTCCCGACGTTCCGGAAAGCGGCGCAGTGTCCTGGCAGCTGAGCCATCTCCGCGACGTTCAATCTGAGAGTCATCCAGTTTCTCCATCCATGTGCGGCGGATTTCTTCCAGCCGCGTGTGCATATCCGTTAACAGAATTCGTCGGCCGGATTCAACTCGCACAGAGCCGCGCGGAATTGAATCGTCCTGCAGACACGACACCAGATTCAGTTGCTGTCGGCTGACAGGATCACTCAGCAATGTCTGCAGCAGCGTATGGTCCGCAGGGTTCAACCGCACCTTGACAGACTGATTCAGTTCCAGATGCTCGAGCGCTTTCAGAATCAGGTCATCGACTGCAAACATGTCTCGATCAATCGCGTAACCGACCAGCCACGATGCCGCAGCCGTGGCAAGTTCTACGGCGACTTCCTGCATTTCACCCAGCGATTGCCGGTGCTGCGTCTGCAATTCCTGGACGGCTTCCGCAGCATCGACGAGCAACTGCTGCAAACGACTGATCTCCTCAGGATCCGGTCGGCCCAGACCGATTTCTGCTGCTGTGACAACTTCATGTGCGGCGTTTGAAAGCACAGGTACAGCCGTGGATCGCGACAGGGGAGTCACCGAGCGATCGACTGGGTTCACAATCACGCTGGCGACAGAAACAGACTTTGGCCGTGGCGTCATTTGGCTGCCGGGGGCAGCCGTTGTCACAGAAGTTGCCGCTTCGGGTGCGTCGTCAGCGCGCGGCGTGCCGTCGATCGCTACCGTCTGGTTTCCGACGGCGACGGTGCGAGGTGAGCGTTTGAGTTGGATTTGATGTGTGTGCATGCTGACTGCTATTCACTTTCCATATCAATCTTCGCGATGATTTCTGCGATCGAATCGCGAGCTTGCTGAATCCGTGCTTCGGTCAGGTTGGACATAAACTGCATTTCTTCTTCGATGGTCTGTCGTGCCCGCTTGGACAAATTCGCGAAGATCGCGTTCGTCACTTCCTGCGGTGCGCCGAACAGGGCTGTCGTCAGATTTGTGCTGTCGATTTCGCCCAGGACCCGCTGCACAACCGTCTTGCCGAGTGCCGCGATGTCGTCGAAACGATAGATCCGGGTGAGCAGTGACTTAGCCAGATCCGGATCCTGTTCTTCGATGACCGCCAACATATTGCGCCGGCCTGCCTTGGGAACACTGCGGAGCAGTTCGGCAACGCGATCCGCATGGTTTCGCATGTCAGGCGGATCGGCCGGCAATTGCTGAGCCCGCATGAACGTGGCCTTCGCAATGCGTTCAATCAGAACTTCCGGAGCGTGTTGTTCTTTCGTCAACTCTTTCATGACCTGTTTCTGGCTTTCAGCCTTGAGTAAGCTGAGGATATCACCCGCCAGTTTCGCCGGCAGATTGCTCATCAGAATTGCACACGTTCGCGGCTGTTCGGATGACAAAGCCAAAGCCAGCTGATGCACACTCAGCGTCTGCAGATCCAGCAGCGGATTCCTGGTGAGCTTTGGCGGTGCCATCGAAGACGTTTCGGATGTCACAGACGTCATGTTTTTGATTTCTTCCGCAGCGTGCGCATCCCTGGATCCGTCCGCTTTATCTAAGCCGTCGGGTTCCTCGTTGTTCGCTGTCACTGGTGGCGATTCTCGCCTGCTTGCTTCGACAGCACCGGCAGCTTTGGGTTTGGCTGAGTGACCCGCATCAACTACGCCGGCATCTTTTTTTCCAATGGCGTCAAGCGTCTGCTGTGACAGTGACTTGAGTGCGAACTGAAAGAAGCAGTCGAAGTCGTCGAGCACAGCGCGTTGTCGCCCGATGGTCGATCGGCGAGTTTTGTCGGACTGCATTCCGGAACGGAGCAGCGCGGCTCGTTCAGGCTGCAGTCGGGACAAAACAACTTCAGCTACGTCGTCGCCGAGTAGTTGCAGCAGTTCAAAGATTTGACTTTCGCGATCCATTTTCCGTCCGTCGAGATTGACTAAGAACACCTGACAAAACCGGGACTGGCTCCCGGCTGAGTGCGGAAAACGCTGAAAAATTAATTGGGGAAGGGTGCCTGTCCCGGTTTTGTAAGGGCCTCTATGCCGCCTTGGCGGTCGAATTCATGGATTTCGCTCCGGACGCCCCGCTGGCCGTAGCAGACGGCGTGCGGAGCGTGTCAGGTAAAGTGGCCGTCTTCGCATCGGCAGCATGGGCTTCCTGTTCATTGAGCCATGCTGAAACAATGCTGGCCACAACGTCTGGATTCGCCTTCGCCTGTGCAGAAATCGCGGCCAATCGACGAGCGTCCGCCAGAGGGATACCGCGTCCTGTGGCCTCCGTCATGACGATCGGCTTCATGCGTTTCATCAGCATCATGCCGATGAGAAACGCCAGCATCGCTGCCAGACCAAGAGACACAGACTGTAACAGGGGTTGCCACTTGTCCCACACAAAACCCGGAATCACCGGTTCGGTTGTTTCCAACGGTTCCAACTCAGCCAGAGTCACTTCAATCTGATCACCACGAGTTATGCTGAAGCCGACAGCGCTTTTAATCAGATTTTCGATCTCATCTTTTGTGAGCGCGACAGCCGCTGGAGTTGCTGCACCAGTGTTGTCCGGATTGTCAGACGCTGCTCCATTGGCACTTGTAAGATCAACGACTGCTGAAACGCTCAGCGTCACGATTTCGCCGCCAATGAATTCGATTTTTTCTTCCGACTCCGGGTACACAAAGGTCTCGTCGATGTCTTCTGTCGTGGAACTTCCTGAATTGTCGTCCGGCACCCTCGGACCGGCGGGAGTGTTTGACGCTTCCCCGGCGACGCCGACAGATGGGACACTACCGACCGAATTTACTTTGGGACCCTTCGTCGTCACCGAATTGAGCTTTGATGAAATTTTCGCTTTGTTATCCGTTTCAATCTTGTTGTGAATCTCGGTGCGTTTCTTGAAGTCGATCTCTGCGGCCACTCGAACGGACGCCCGTACGCCTCGAATTCGGTTCAGCTGACTCTCGATCTGAAAGACCAAATACGCTTCTTTCTGCTGTCGATAATTGTTCTGACAAGCCAGTTCGTTCTCCATCCCGGTACCGCCACCGTACTGACGCCCGGTGGAATCTGTCATCACGATCTTGTCAGGCGTGAGGCCTGGCACAGAAGCAGCGACGGTTGCGATGATCGAGTTGGCTGTGCTCGCGGAAATTGTGTCGCCAGCGCGTGGTTCGATCACGACTGCGGCAGTGACAGGAGACTGGTCCTCGACAAACGGACTGGAGTTCGGGCGACTTATTTTGACCGTAGCCGACACGATCCCGCGGATTCGCTTAATGGCATGTTCAATCTGTTTTTCAAGACCGGCGCGACGACGGTCTTCTTCTTCGCCAGGAGAACCTGGAAACAAACCGGCGGCAGGCATATCAGTTTCATTTTCCGGGCTCAGGATAGATGCCAGTGCCATCCGGGCTCTCGCCACATCACGACTGGGAACGGAAACGGCAGAGCTGGAAAAATTCAGGGTGTATCGAATTTGTTCTGTGTCCAGAACTCCTGCAATTTCAGTCGATCGCTGCGGTGTCAACTGACCGGCAATCACGACGTAATCCGGCTGAGCGGCCCAGATCATGGTGCCCACGATCGCCGCCACGCACGCCACAGTCGCTGCTGAAAATCCCACGCGCTGGGCAATCGTCCAGCGATTCCACAGAGCGAGCAGCTGATCTCGTAACGTAATCCAGAAAGCCATGGTTCAATCCTTTGTGCGTTCGGCGAGGCCTTGTCGCATTGTCAGAGTTTCATGAACAGACGCGGAACGAAGTCAATCACACCTGCATTCTCATCACTTCCTGATACGACGCGATCAGACGATTTCGAATTTCCATCATCAGTCGAAACGCCAGATCCGCTCGGGATGTTGTCAGCACCACATCGTGAATGCTGTCAGTCTCGCCCGCAATCAACTGGCGTACCCCATCCTGTGACTTGAGCTGCTCCTGATTCGCTTCCGTGACCAGGCCTTTGACCATATCCGCAAACGGCATGTCGCCGTTCGCCGATTTTGCGTCACGCAGGGGATTCTGAATCTCGTGCGGCTGAAGTCCGGTAACACTCATCGACTGCATCGACATCAGCGCGAACCTCTCAGCAGAGACAGAGCCTGTTCGGCCATCTGACGAAATGTTTCCAATGACTTCAGATTGGCTTCATAGGCACGGCTGGCAGTGACAAGATCCACCATCTCGTGTGGCAGATTCACGTTGGACTGCTGCACATGGCCCGTCGCATCTGCATCAGGGTGACTTGGATCGTAAATGCTTTCGCCAGGCGTCGTGTCGCTGGACACACCAACAACCGTCACACCCCTGAGATCCTGACCTGCCCCTGCGCCGTTTCGAGTCATTCTGCCGCCGGGTGTCATGATTTGATCCATCGCTGACGAAAACGTGACCTGTTGTCGTTGATAAGGACCGCCTTGAGCTGTTCTGGTGGAGTGTTGATTAGCGATGTTGTTCGCCGCCACTTCCATCCGCAGACGTTCGCCCGTCAGCCCGGATGCACTGATGTCCATTCCGGAAAGGATTTGATTCATTGACATATTTGAGCCTCCTGTCGAACTGGAATGTGGCAACAACAGAAACTGTCTGATCAGCCCTGAATGGCCAGACGCATTTGCTCCAGATAGGTGCTGAGCAACTGCACATACGTTTGTTGCAGCATTGCATTTTTAGTCAATTGTCCCATCTCGCGATCAATATCTACATTGTTCCCGTCCGCTCGAGCTGTCAGCCCCGGTGTGAGAACCAATTCCGGTTTGGCCGTCATCCTTGAACTACCGTCCGCATTTTTTGGACTCGACAATTCCCGCGTCAGTTGTTCTTCAAACTCAACATCCATCCGCCGGTAATTGGGCACATTGATGTTTGCAATGTTGTTGCTGATCGCTCGATGACGCACTTCCGTGGCGTCAATCAGGCGACCAAGCAGATCAAATTGTGAATTGAGAGACTGCATATCGTCGGCATCGGCGGGCAACCTGAGGTCACTGCAATCAGAATATCCCGCAAACCTTGCCTCAGTTACCAAACCCGAGTCAATCCGAGTGCCGCCCCGCAGGCCACCAGGGAAAACCCTCGTGGCAACAGTCAGGACACTCAGATCGCGTGTCTGGCGAGCGGTCGGGCGTCAGCCTACCGGTACGATGCTTTCCATCACAACAAGGGACAGATACAATCATTCCGGTTGTGAGTTGGAATTGATGTCATGGTGGAGCCAGTTCATTGTCCATTGTGCTAAAACCATTTTCCTGGCAAAGGATGATTGAAGCCGTGGAAGCCGTTCGTGAACGAGCCTTGCGCGCGACCGCTGCGTTGCGTGCTGCCAATATCCCGTATGCTGTCGCCGGTGGCAACGCGGTCGCTGCGTGGGTCGCGCGCGTTGATCGGGCGGCGGTTCGCAATACGCAGGACGTAGATATTCTGGTGCGTCGGTCAGACTTCGATGCGGTTAAGATTGCTCTTGAAGCCGTTGGATTCACGCACCACGAATTGATGGGGATCGATTGCTTTATCGATGGTCCTGACGGCAGTCCTCGAAATGCCG
>JAYSPO010001457.1:0-11201 GCA_043722015.1 Candidatus Kuenenia sp.
GCTTGTAGTCCCGGCTTTAGCCGGAATTCGTTGGCGATTTCAGCGAGGATGCCGCCTGAAGGCGGTACTACAAACATAAATCAACAGCCCGCTAGCGCCTTGCGGCTCACAGTTTTGGAGTATCAGGAATAGTCTCTTAGCCACCGATACTTCAGAAGAGACTGACGGCAACAGTTGACTGCAGGCTGAAGCCTGAACTCACGGTCATTCTACGCACGGACTCGGTCCTGACCGTCTTTTCCGCCCGGTTTCACTCCCAAATTCCCGCTAACGATGCTTCCTGGGATTTCACAGCGGGTTTCTCGTTGACGTTCCTGCCACTTGTCTTCTACAGTGTCACACATGAACCTCAGCATTAACGGCATTCAGATTATTCTGATCGACGGCATTATTACCGCTCGACCGACACTGCGTGCCTGAGGAACCCCAAAACCGATTCCAACCCTCAGGTCACCCCTGAGGGTTTTTTTGTTGGTATTGAACAGCGTTTGACAATCAAAGGCCGAACACATGGCTCGCATTCAGCTTTACGACACAACTTTGCGCGATGGCTCTCAGGGGGAAGGCGTCAATTTCTCGCTGCAGGACAAACTCATGATCGCCAGAAAGCTCGACGAACTGGGTTTCGACTATATCGAAGGAGGATACCCGCTCTCCAATCCCAAAGACGAAGAGTTTTTCCAGCGAGCCGCTGAGATGGAATGGAAGCACGCAAAAATTACGGCGTTTGGAATGACGCGCCGCAAAGGTGTCGCGGCGAAAGACGACATTGGCATGCAGGCGCTGATCGGCAGCAAAGCTCCGGTGATCACGATTGTGGGCAAGACATGGGACCTGCATGTGACCGAGGTTCTACGCGTCTCGCTCGAAGAGAATCTCGCGATGATCAGCGATTCGATCGCGTTTGCAAAATCAGAAGGCCGTGAAGTGATTTATGACGCCGAGCACTGTTTCGACGGCTGGCGGGCGAACGCCGATTACGCCATTCAGACATGGAGGGCTGCTGCCAACGCCGGCGCCGATATGATCTGCATGTGCGACACAAACGGCGGGACACTACCCGAACAGATTGTCGAAGCAGTCATCGCATTGCAGCACGCCGTGAAGTGTCGCATCGGGATTCACTGCCACAACGATTGTGAACTCGCCGTCGCGAATTCGTTAGCCGCTGTCAAAGCCGGCGCGATCCAGGTTCAGGGAACGATCAACGGGATCGGCGAACGTTGTGGCAACGTCGATCTTGTGTCCGTCGCCGCCAATCTGTCGCTCAAGCTGGGCTACGACGTGCTGGCACCGGGCAAGATCCAGCGATTGACGGAGTTGTCACGCTATGTCTATGAACTGGCGAATATGAACTTTCGTTCCGGACAGGCATTCGTCGGAACCAGCGCGTTCGCTCACAAGGGAGGGATGCACGTCCATGCGGTGAATCGTATCGCGCGGAGTTACGAACACATTCAGCCGGAAACCGTGGGCAACGAACGCCGCATCCTGGTGAGTGAACTCTCCGGGCGATCGAGTATCGTCGCCAAGACAACGAAGTTCAACATCAGTGAGAACAATGAACTCATGCAGAAAATCCTGAACGCAGTGCAGGATCTGGAGCACCGGGGCTATCAGTACGAAGCCGCTGAAGCGTCATTTGACCTGCTGGTCATGAAACAGGCGGGAACCTATGTACCAGCGTTTCAGTTGGATCACTATCGCGTCAATGTCGAAAATCAGGCGCGTGAGCCCATGACAGAAGCGGTGATCAAACTCACGACCGGCGCCAGTTCGCGGCATGTCGTGGGTGAAGGCGACGGCCCTGTCAACGCGCTCGACAGCGCCTTGCGGAAAGCCTTGACGGCGGCATATCCGGGTCTGTCTGAAATGACCCTGGTGGACTACAAGGTACGCGTCATCAACAGCAGTGAAGGCACAGCAGCCCGGGTCCGCGTGGTGATTGAAAGTCGTGACAAAGAAGGCATGTGGAGTACCGTCGGTGTCAGCGAAAACATCATCGAAGCCAGTTGGATCGCTCTGGTAGATGCTTTTGAATTCAAGATCCACAAAGATCGCGGAGCGGTGAAAGCGGATATTGTCGGTTGAGGCCTGCCGCAGGGTTTTCATAACTCCCATGCTTCCCATACATCCCATTGGGTTTATGGGAAGAATCAGAAGAATGGGAGTTATGTCCTGGTCGCTGATCTATTCTTCGTCTTTGGCCCACAGATGATCCACCAGTGCGTTCGGTGCCGCCACGATTTCGCTGGCTGCGAAATACGTCGTGATCTCGCGGGCGGCGGCTTCCGGGCCGTCGCTGCCGTGGATCAGATTCATCTGACGGCTGGCTCCGAGGTCACCGCGAATGGTGCCGGGGGCGGATTCGCGTGAGTTCGTCTTTCCCATCAACGTACGCATAACGGTAATCGCTTCGGGCCCTTCCACAACCATCGCCACGACGGGACCAGATGTAATGAAGGCTTCCAGATCTTTGTAGAACGACTTTGCGACGTGCTCCGCGTAGTGCTGTTTGCTGAGTTCCGGCGTCACCTGCAGCATTTTCATGCCGACAATGCTGAGGCCCTTGTCCTCAATCCGCGAAACAATGCGCCCGATCAGTCGTCGCTGCACACCATCCGGTTTGACAAGGATCAAAGTTCGTTCGAGAGCCATAAGTGGAAATCTTTTCAGGTGGAGGAAAGTAAAACGAGAATGACCAATAACTAAGCTCCAATGACCAATGAATCGCAGCGCATTGTGAGATGCGCGATTCAACTGCGATTCATTGGTCATTGGAAACTAGTCATTGGTCATTCTCTTACGTCATCATTTGCAGAAATTCGCTGAACAGGTAATGGCTGTCATGAGGCCCGGCAGCGGCTTCGGGGTGGTATTGAACTCCGAAGGCCGGGTAGACCTTATGACGAATGCCCTCGGCTGTCTGGTCATTCAGGTTGATATGAGTGACTTCAACATCATCGGGCAGAGTCGCAGCATCGACAGCGAAGCCGTGATTCTGTGATGTAATTTCTACTTTTCCGGTCCGGCGGTTCAGCACGGGTTGATTAGCACCACGATGCCCGAAACGCAGCTTATACGTCTTGCCGCCGAAGGCCAGGCCCAGCAGTTGAAGGCCGAGGCAGATGCCGAAGATCGGTTTCTTGCCCAGGAGTCCTCGAATTGTTTCAATCGCGTAGGTCAGCGGTTCCGGATCTCCCGGACCATTCGACAGAAAGACGCCATCCGGGTTCAATGCCAGAATTTCCTTTGCCGTTGCTGTTCCCGGAACAATCGTAACTCGACAACCCACATCGCGCAGGTAGCGAGGAATGTTCCATTTCATACCGTAGTCGATCGCCACGACATGAGGCCCGTCTTTGCGAGCTGCGCCTGACACGAAATCGGCCGGCCGACCGAGTTCGCTGAGCGACTTGTCCCAGCCGCACGTTTCCTTTGGCATGACTTCCTGAACCAGGTCTCGACCTACCAGGCCAGGCGCCTGCTGCACTTTGTGCAACAGCGAGGCGTCATCCAGATCGACAGTCGAGAGGATGCCCTTCATCGCCCCCTGAGTCCTGATCTGGCGGACCAGCGAGCGAGTATCAATGCCCTGCAGGCCAATGATGTTGTTTCGTTTCAGATAGGAATCGAGCGATTCGGTCGATCTGTAGTTGCTGGGAAACTCACACAGTTCTTTGACCACAAATCCCTTGAGGAACAATCCTCGGCTTTCGACATCTTCGGCATTGACGCCATAATTCCCAATGAGCGGATAGGTCATCGTCACGATCTGACCAGTGTAAGACGGATCGGTCAGGATTTCCTGATAACCGGTCATACTGGTATTGAAAACGACTTCTCCGTGGACTTCACCTTCAGCTCCGAAAGCCTGACCAGTGAAGACTTTACCGTTTGCCAGCGCCAGCTTTGCCGGGCGACCTGCCATGTCTCGATTCTCCCAGGGTCCGCGCGTAAAATCACCGCAGTTGAAAACACACTTGGACACGGGTTTTACCATTCCCTGTAGACTCGGAAAAGTACCGGGACTCGCCAAGGAACAGTTTCGCGAAAATCAGATGGTTTGCTGGATGACTTTCGTTTGAGGCCATTGCCCGCGAACTGTAGAGTGTGACGGCGGTGCAGCCGTTGTTGCCACTGCCAATGAGAATTACTCCAGAATTCAAAGTTCCATGCTCAAATATCTCCATTTGCAAAACGTCGGTCCGGCCTCCGAGATGGCGCTCGAATTCGGTGATCGCATGAACTTGATTACAGGGGACAACGGACTTGGTAAGAGTTTCTTGTTGGATGTTGCGTGGTGGGCTCTGACCCGAAAATGGCCACGCGATCTGAATTCGCAACTAACCTCCGGATATGCCGCGAAGCCCTCTAATCCGAAAAAAACTGCCTCGATTGAATTCACGCTCACAACAAAAACCAAGCAGACAAAATCATATTCGAGCACATATTCCGCTCGAGACGAAAGTTGGCTGGGGCAATCCGGGCGTCCCTGGAATCCGGGGCTCGTCATTTACGCACATGCCGACGGCAGTTTTTCTGTCTGGGATCCGGCGAGAAACTACTGGAAGAAAAAGGGACAAATCGATGTCCAGGACCGCCTACCCGGTTATGTTTTTTCGCCTCGGGAGGTCTGGGATGGACTGCAGGTCGAGATTGAAGGACGCGATGTAGTCGTCTGCAATGGCCTTGTCAGGGACTGGGCCAGTTGGATTCGAGAAAAGGGAATCGCTGCCAACAACATGGAAATCGTGCTCGGTATGTTATCACCGTCAGAGCAACCAGGCGATCAACTTGTACCCGGGCCGCTGTGTCGCATTGGTGTCAATGATGTACGGGACATCCCTACAATCCAAACGGGCTATTCTGACGCTGTCCCGGTTCTTCATGCTTCATCCGGTGTTCGCCGCATTATTGCGTTGTCGTACATGCTGCTGTGGACATTTCACGAACATCAGCATGCAGCCCGGCAACTCGGTGAAAAACCGACCGAGCAAGTCATTCTGATCGTTGATGAACTGGAAAGCCACCTTCATCCCAGATGGCAACGGTCAATTCTCGGGGCGTTGCTCAAGCTGGCGCCGGTGCTTCACAGCACCGCTAAGATTCAACTGATTGCGGCCACGCATTCGCCGCTCGTCATGGCATCGGCAGAACCGAATTTCGATGAAAAACAGGACGCATGGTTCGACATAGACTTCCACAACGAAAGCAGGCCGCCGCGTGTCGAACTGTTGAAGCGTGAATTTGTCCGGCGAGGTGACGTCGTTTCCTGGCTGACAAGCGAAGCTTTCGATCTCCGCGAAGGACGCTCGCTGGAAGCCGAGACGGCGATTGTCGCTGCGCTGGAGGTTTTGAAGAACCCGAAAACACCAACTGCCGAAATCGAACGAGTGAATACGTTGCTGCAGAGCTCGCTCAGCGACACAGACCGTTTCTGGATGCGATGGAGTCAGTATCGCAGTGACCGAGCGGGGGCGGCGAAGAAATGATTCCAGTGACTCCAGCGGACGAACCCGCCGACTTCCAGATGAAAGTCCGTGAGCGTGGTTTGCGAGCCATCGCTGAGATGGTTGGCGAACACCCCAGGCGAAAGTCCGGGCGGGCGCATGCGAAGATCGCCAACCGCCGCGAAGAAATATCTGCTCGCAGTTTTCCGACCTACTGGACTGAATGTCTGGATGATTTACTGAACGCCTACAGCCGCATCTGTGCGTATTCGTGTTTTCGAATACATTGTGTCACGGGAGCTGCCTCCGTCGATCACTTTGCTCCGAAGTTACGGAAATGGAATAAGGTCTACGAGTGGAACAATTACCGCCTGGCGGCCGCACGACTCAACGCTCGCAAGAGCAGCTTTGAAGACCTGATCGATCCGTTTGACGTTCAGGAAGGTTGGTTTCATCTGGAACTCGTCGGCTTTCAGGTTTTCCCCAATCCGCAGCTCAACAAGTCACTGCGCCAACAGATCGAAACAACGATCACCCGACTCGGATTGGATGACTTCCGGCACGAGCGAGAAGATGACGCGCAGCACTACTGGGACGGCGAGATCACTCTGAAAACGTTGCGACGTGAGTCGCCGTTTGTCGCATTCGAATTAGCTCGTCAGAATCGTCTCAACCCGGCGGACGCAAAGGCGGCGAGATGACATTCACAGATTTTAGAAGTGACTCACCGGCGGCTAGCGCCGTGCCGCTCACTGATGCGAAGGCTCCATCATGACATTTGCATCACTCCACGGCAAGCGCATTCTGGTTACGGGCTCTTCCACGGGCATTGGGCGGGCGATTGTGCTGGAATGCGCGCGGGCGGGGGCGGATGTCGTGGTGAATTGTCGGCGGTCAATTGATCTGGCGGAAGCCGTGGCGGTGGAAGCTCGGACGCTGGGTGTGCAGGCAGCTGTGATTGCAGCAGACGTGGCCGATGAACAGGATCGGAGAAAACTGGTCCGAGCGGCCTTTGATTCAGGCCGCATTGATGCGGTTGTCAACAATGCGGGGGCGGACCTGTTGACGACGGAACTTGGCAGCGCGGAGTTCGCTCAGAAGTTCAATGCTCTGATTCAGACGGACGTGATGGGCACGATTGAGCTGTCGCGTGCATTCGGCAAGCGATTTCAGGAACAGGGACGCGGAGCGATTCTGAATATCGGCTGGGATCAGTCGGATCGCGGCATGGAAGGCGACAGTGGTGAACTGTTTGCCGCCGCCAAGAATGCCGTCATGGGTTTCAGCCGCTCGCTCGCGATGAGCCTCGCGCCGCATGTGCGCGTGAATTGCATTGCTCCCGGCTGGATTCGGACGGCATGGGGCGAAACCGCCAGTGACTATTGGCAGCAGCGTGTGATGACCGAAACACCTTTGAAACGCTGGGGTGAACCGCAGGATATTGCGAACATGGCCAGGTTTCTTCTCAGCGATGACGCAGGCTACATCACGGGACAGGTGTTTAACGTCAATGGCGGTGCTGTGCGGTAGCCGTCTCTCTCCGTCGAGACGAGCATTCCTGGGGAACACGCGGCTGATGCGGTCGCATTGACATTCTGATCGCGGGGCGGATTGAAATGACGCAGTGATTGGCTCATCAACGTGAACCGGCAGTGGCCTCATCACGGCGGAGCGTGATGGCTACTTTGCTCGCTCAAGCACCGCCTCATAAATGGCCTTGGCCTTGCGGTATTCCGCGAGGGAGTCATCCGGCAGGACTCCGATATTGCGTGCGATCTCTTCATTCATGCGATGGACGAAGAACTCTGCGTCGCGGCGGCGTGGTACTAACGGAGTTTTCGCCACATCGACGAAGACCGGATTCGTGTGAGCGAAACTGACCTTGGCGTCGGGCAGTTTTTCGAAACAACGCACTGCCAGCCAGCCGGAACCGTGCAGAGTTTCACTGAGATCAATCGCATATTTCCATGCTCCTTCGGACGTGCGTTCTGGTTCGATTGTCAGGCTCTGAGCGATTTCGCCGTTGCGAATGATTTCGATGCACCGCAGAGGATTTACACTGACGATCGAACCACTGACAACAATCGTGTTCTCGGCGGAATCCTGCGACCACGTCGTGCCGGGAAGCTCGCCATTGAATCGCACATCGATGAGCGGGCCCGTGGTCACAAAACTGTGGCCAGCGTTCAGATGTTCCATCCATTTCTGGTACGAGAACTCTTCGCCGGTATGTACATAAACGCGACCGTGACCCAGCGGAACCGGATGCACGCCCGATCCTGTGCCCCCCGTAACTCGCATGCGAAAACCGCAGTTCAGCAGAGCGTAATATGTCTGCATGGCGAACTCGGTCCAGCCGAGGTCAGTGAACCCGGCTTCGTTGCGTTCAATTTCCGGCCAGTCCGGAGCGTTTTCGATGGTCCACTGCGGAAAGCCGAACTGAGTTCTCCAGTTATGGTTATTGCTGAGTTCAAACAGGTCCACGTTCATGATCGGCACGATCATCATCGACCAGGCCCAGGAATGCTTGTCCAGATCCAGAATAGCACCCTGACGCCGCGCTTCTTCAGCAACCGGAAGCGCCGGCGGCGTTGGAAGATTCAACGGAGTCCTGTGATTCAACACAAAGACAGCTCCCTGAGTCTGCCGCTTGCCAGCCACCGAGAAGATTTCGTATTCGGTATTGATCGGATAGATGACGTGAGTCGCATCGATATTGATCGGTTTGGCCTCCATAACAGGGCCTGACGCAGATGGAATCTCTGTGCTGTCACGCACCCAGTAATTCAATGGCAGTGCGACGTTCAGATCTTCGGCCATGACCAGGTTTGGCAGGTCGGCCATGGTTCGATGCACGTGCGTGTCGCCGGAGTACCAGCCGCGCTGTGGCATGTTGACGAAACGCTTCAGCGCAAGTTCTAACTCAGACGCTTCGGAGCTAACGATGATTTCTGTCTCGACGGGTAAAAATTCCTTTCCTTGTTCCGCGCGAATCCGATACTTGCCGGGCTCAAGCAGCAGCTGAAACTTCGAAGCGGACAGCGTGGTGTGCATTTCGACAGACGGCGTCGCACCGATCTGTTTGCGATACTCGACAGCGGAACCAGCCGCATCGGCGCACTTCGCAAAGTGCCATGTGAACGTGTCAGTATTCTGCACATACAAACGACAGGGCAGGGCTTTTCCTGTCTCTGCATCGACAACTCTGCCGGTCACTACAGTGGCCTGTACAGTGGTGGCCTGTACAGTGGTGGCCTGTGCAGTGGCCGGAGCGATGCAAAACGCGGCCAGCGTGAGTGTTGCGATTCGTACCACGACATTGCCGGGAGATCTCGACGATATTGTTTTCACAGGAGGCCTCACCTATTCCAACGAAAGCTCTTGAACAACCAGATCCTGAACATCAGCAGCACAGCGAGCCCGCCCCAGAAACTGCTGCAGAGAACGCTCATACGCTTCTCGGGCTGCAGGTCGTTCTGACTCTGCAATGAAGCGATTTCGGTTTTTCCAGAGGAGTCGTACAGACTCCGCACACCACAATGCACTTCCCCGCGAGGCGCGGATCGGGTGTTCCTGAACAATGACATTCACTGGATTGGTATGCAATTGAGGAAACTGGCGGACAGCAATCCAACTGCTGCGTTCGATCGGAACTTCGAACCTCAGATCATGCTGTTTTCCGTCGGCAGGAACGTTTTGCGAGGCGGCCACCTGTCCATTGATGACGATTTCCACGAGTCGCTCTCCGCCCTCCACAAAACCCGTGTCGCGCGGTGCGTGGAGATTAACCGTGTCACCGACCATACGATTTCCGGAAGGCGGCTGCAGTGTGCCGTAGGCGACAGCTCGAGGCTGTTCCGACGCAAATGTCACTGACGTCTCGATGACAACAGCACCCGGTGTCGCCAATGCGACATCTTCGGTTCCGGGGGCTTTGCTGTTCACGGTGAATGAAGTCGCGTGAGCGTACCCATCCGAGACATACGCACGACCAGCGGCAATCCCGCCGCACCATGCGGCAAAGTCCACGTCGTGTACTTTGCCAAGCTGCACGTAAACTCGGCCCTGTCCGACGCGACGACTGCTCATGCAGGGAAAGTCGGTCTCGCCACTCAGCTTGAGCGGATAGCCGCAATTGAGCAGATGATACCACGTATTCCATTCAGGAATTCGCGCTGTGTCCATCGCGCTGATGAAGTCACAGACGCCTTCCGACGTGCTCACGAATATCTCCATCGCGCCGCCGCCGTCCATCGCCGGAAATGCAAAGTTTGGCAGCTGATCCGCCGCCCGATCCGCGCTGCGCTGCAGTTCAGATTCGGACAGCATTCCATCCCGATCTGATTCGATCGCGCTAAACTTTTCCGGGAGCAGGTGGCCGCGAGTTTCATCCTGGCTCAGCGAGCGATCCTGATTCACGTCGAGATTCTGCATCAGCCGTGCGGCCGCCTGTTTTGCATCGACATGCAACGCCGAATGCGGATATCCAGTGACGCCGCCCTGTTCCTTTGCCCAGCGCATGACGGGCACGGTCCATGTTGGCCAGCCCTGTGTGCTGGTGCCATCGGAACCCGGAAACGTCTGATTCTGCAGATTCAGCAGACAGACATGCCCAAGTGCTGCGGAACCGAAACCGCTGATTTCGAGGTCATACTTCAGCAAGGTCTGTGGTTCACTGATGGTATCAGCCGTGGGCGAAAAAAAATTCCTCTGGTGATCAAAGCACGGTCCCCATGTCAGCACGCACCCCACATTCAAGCCTTCGCCCTTCACCTGATTGAACATGTCGGCTGGCGTGACGCCCTGAGTCGGGTTGTCATAGTGCGAACAACCGGCAGCGTGAATATGATGATCACCGCTGAAAAATCCAGATTCCGCAGGGTTGATCCAACGTTGAAGATTTACGGCAAGTGTGGCGTCCGCTGGCTGTACAGGCGTGACATGTACCGGAGGGCTTACGCCGCTCCGCTCGCCGGATTCTGCGATCGTGACCTTCCGCACCTGACGGATATATTCCGGACCTCGGCTACTCTCCAGCGTAAACTCGCCCGGCGGCAGCAGGACCACATCACCGTCTTTGCGATAGATCTGTGGCTGAAAAAAGAAATCCGGCGCGAGTCGTTTGGCCTGAGGCGGATAGACGCGCCCGTGCAGATCACGAAACTCAAGCCGTGCGGTGGTAGGTACCCCGCTGGCGTCGTGAATCGCCAGTTTCACAGGAATGGCCGGTCGCACACTGAACAGCACCGGGACTTCACTCCGAAACTCCAGATCCTGTGTACCCTCGCCGACATCGAACGCAATTGTGGCTTCGCGTGTTCCAGCCTCACTGCAGTGGATCAAGGCGACAGCGTATTCAACATTCAGACCGCTGAGTGTGGCCGTCATTGGTGACTGACTCAACATTTCAACGTCCAGAAAACGCCGCTCCCGGTTTGTGTTTTCATGGCGTTTGAGTTCAGTCTGCGCCTGTCGCAGCAGAATGCCTTCTGACGCTCCGCCGTAGACGGCCCCAGCCTGTGGACTGGAAATATTGAGGGCACGTGCCAGCGTAGCGTCATTGATGACCTTGATCACTACCGGCGTGTAGCCGCCCTGCTGCAGCACGGGGTCACCAGGACCACGTTTAACTTTGACACGCAGCTCGGGATTGATCTCAATCACAAACAGTACAACAGGATCGAGCAGCGTCTGCAGTTTCACTCCGTCTTCCGCAGCGATTGCTTCGGAGAGGTCTTCGAGTCTCGA